>JASLEL010000123.1 GCA_030151145.1 Aquirhabdus sp.
AGCTAACATTATAGCGGACAATCCACGTTTAATACGTGTTTTCTTAAAGCGAAGGGCTATTAACCAAGAATTTTGGTCCCTTAGCTCCTATTTGAAAGTTAATTTATTTGAAAAATATCTGTCTACTTTGTCAAGTGATAATGTACTAAAATGTAAAGAAGTTCCTACTGGAATTGGGTTTCTGCGTGAGCCGAATGGAATCTGTATGCGCTCCATCAATGGCGATATGATCGTTATTTCAGAGGGACTTCGAAATTATTTATACTACATGAACGTATTCTTGCTTGCTAGAAATGAAATCCCTAGCAAAGATAGCATTGCTGCATTACTTGTAGCATTACGAGTAATGTTCCTTACAGAAACACCTGACTTTGATCTTGATCCAAGAGGACCGCTCCCCACTGATATTGATCGGCGTATGAATGACATTGTTGATGATCAGATGCTTTTTATTATAGGACATGAGTACGCACATCTTATCCTTGATCATTTAAATATAAATACGCTTCAGCAGATGCCTTTTAACATAATTCCTGCAAAGGACAGTAGTAATATTTGCTATTACTCCCCACGCCAACTACAGGAGCTTGAAGCGGATGCTGGTGCATTGTTACATGCTAGGCTGGATGAGTCAGAACTTGTTGATAGGCTACATGCAGCGACTTGGTTTTTTCTTGGCCTTGAAGTTCTCTACGCAGTGTCTGACTATGTGAATCCTCGTGTGAATATACCTAAGACTCATCCGGCACCCATTGAACGTATTTGGGCACTAAGAAAAGCTGTATTAGATGCTTATTCTTTAGATCCTGACTTAGTTTATTCGGATAATGACATCGCGGGGTGGATTGCTGATGTTAAAGAGCTGAAAGATGGTCTTCTTAGAGATTTTATTCCGTTCCAAGTTGATCGGTTAGAGACTTATGGTTCTGTTTATCTTCCGTCATTTAGAACTGATGAATTAACTGACCGCCTAGACTACTAGATTATGGTTGATTTTTGACAAGCTCGCTAGATATCAGCAAGGACCAGCAGAGCTTGCTCTAATTCCTCCCCAGATGCTGCGGAAGGATAGACCTTAGTCTTTCGCAGAGTGTGCAAGCAAAAAACTTTAAACAATCAGTCCATTTTTATCTATAAGGGGATTGACGACCCCGCATCCGCTGAATATGATCAAGCACATGAATACACTTCTGATGTCCTTGACCCCCTTCCGTTACCTGCCGCTATGCGCAGGGGATGTGGTGTGTCACTCTCACGGACATCGTGTGTTCTGGTCTTCTAAACCGAAGAAACGTTGCTAATCTGACCGGGGCAACAGCGGCATCCGTCAGATCAAGCGACGGATGACCCAAAAGGCCTGCTCTACTTTCACCATGAAAGTGTCCTCTTGAAAAATCCTACCTAGATCTGACCTGAAAACGGTCTTGGCTGTGCGTTGCTATTTTTTTAGTGCTTTTTGGCTTGTTCTTCTCTACTTGCTGATGAGGTGTATGATGTTTGATTTTTCGGGTATGTGGTTGCCTGTGATCACGCCGTTCCGAGAGGGGCGTGTGGATCATGTGGCATTGTCACGTCTGGTTGCGTATTACCGCGACTGCGGTGTGCATGGTTTTGTGGCATTAAGTACGACGGGCGAGGCGCTGGCGCTCACCTGTGGTGAACAGGATGCGGTACTGAACACCGTCATGATGGCGGCAGATGGCCTTCCGGTGGTCGCAGGTGTCACTGGCATCAATGCCGAGCAGATGATCGCGCGGATCGCAGAGCTGGGCTGTCTGCGTGTGGCGGGGCATCGGCTGGCAGGACTGATGGTGTCGTCGCCTGCGTATATCCGGCCTTCTCAGGCGGGACTGGTGGCGTATTTCACCCGACTTGCGGATTTGAGCGTGCTGCCATTGGTCCTGTATGAGATCCCGTATCGTACTGGCGTGACGATGACACTTGCGACGTTGCTTGAGCTTGCACGGCATCCGCAGATCCAGGCCATCAAGGATTGTGCGGGGTCGGTGGCGATCACGCAGGCGCTGATTGCCGATGGTGGTCTGCAGGTACTGACAGGTGAGGATATGAATGTCCTGCAGAGCTTAAGCATGGGAGCACGTGGCGCGATCACAGCGGGTATGCATGTACAGCCTGAGGAGTTGGTGCGTCTGTATGAGTGCGTGCGCTATGGTGATCTGGCGGAGGCACAGCGGATTTTTCGTGATTTTGCACCGCTGGTGGAGTGGCTGTATGCCGAGCCGAATCCGGCGCCAGTCAAAGGCTGGCTGGCTGCTCAAGGCTGGGTGACGGATGAGCTGCGTTTTCCTCTCATGTCGGCATCGCGTGGTGTGGTCGAGCGCTTGGTGGCGCTGACGATGGACGAGGTGGCGGCCTAAGGAGACTGTCTCAGGAGATTGTAGTATGAAGAACCAAAAAATAAGCCCAGACCATGGTGGTGGTCTGGGCTTAGTTGTTTTAAGTGGGGTTAAACCGCCGCTGGACTTTGGCCTTGACCGCTGGCGGCACGCGCCTGCAGACGATTGACGCAGGCCAGAATCGCCTGTACCGATGCGGTGGTGATGTTGTCGTGCACGCCGACGCCAAAGGTGGTGATTTGGTGGACTTTATCCACGATCTCGACCATGGCGATGGCTTCGGCATTGGTGCCTTGGCTCAAGGCGCGCTCTTCATAGCTCACGACTTCATAGCGGGTGCCGGCGTGCTGGTTGATCGCGGCCAGTACGGCCGAGATGGGGCCATTGCCCTGACCTTTAAGGCCGACGGTATGGCCGGCTTCGTGGATCATCAGGTTGACCTGTTCACCATGCTCATCATGGGCCGTAGACTGGTAGCCGACATAGGCGTAGGGCGTCTCGACTTCGATATATGTGGACTCAAACAACTGCCAGATGTCTTGCGCACGCACTTCGGTGCCACGCTCATCGGTCAGTGCCTGTACCACCTGGCTGAATTCGATTTGCAAGCGACGTGGGAGTACCACGCCATAGTGGGCTTCGAGCAGATAAGCCACGCCGCCTTTACCCGACTGGCTGTTGACGCGGATCACGGCGTCGTAGTTGCGGCCAAGGTCTTTAGGATCGACAGGGAGGTAAGGCATTTCCCAGAAATCAGTCTCGCGGCGCTGGGCAAAGCCCTTCTTGATCGCGTCTTGATGGGAGCCTGAGAAGGCGGTAAACACGAGGTCACCGGCATAGGGGTGGCGCGGATGCACGGGCAGGCGTGTACATTCCTCGACGGTGCGGATGATCTCGTTCATGTTGGAGAAGTCGAGATTTGGGCTGATGCCGTGGCTGTAGAGGTTGAGGGCCAAAGTCACGATATCGACATTACCTGTGCGCTCGCCATGACCGAAGAGGCAGCCTTCGACACGGTCGGCACCCGCCATGAGGCCGAGCTCAGCCGCAGCCACAGCACAGCCGCGGTCGTTGTGCGGGTGGAGGCTCAAGATCACGCCGTCACGACGCGCGAGGTTGCGGTGCATCCACTCGATCTGGTCGGCGTAGACGTTTGGCGTTGCGACTTCGACGGTGGCGGGGAGATTGAGGATGACTTTACGCTCTGGGCTGGCTTCCCAGACTTCGGTCACGGCATCGCAGACTTCTTTGGCGAAGGGCAATTCGGTCGCGGTAAAGGTCTCAGGGCTGTACTGGAAGGTCCACTGGGTCTCAGGGTGCTGATCAGCGATAGCCTTGATCTTGCGTGCGGCATGTACGGCCAGTGCCTTGGTCTCAGATTTCTCAAGGCCAAACACCGTCTCGCGAAAGACTGGCGAGGTGGCATTGTAGACATGGACGATGACGCGCTTGGCACCCTGTACGGCTTCCATGGTGCGCTCGATCAGGTGGTCGCGTGCTTGGGTCAAGACTTCGATGGTGACGTCGTCGGGGATGAGGTTGTCATCGATGAGTTTGCGCACGAAGTCAAAGTCGGTCTGCGATGCTGACGGGAAGGCAACTTCGATTTCTTTAAAGCCAATCGCAACGAGTGCCTTAAACATGCGCAGTTTCTGCTCGGGATTCATGGGCTCAAAGAGCGCTTGATTGCCATCGCGCAGGTCGGTGCTCATCCAGATCGGAGCGTGGGTGAGGGTCTTGGACGGCCATGTACGGTCGGGGAGGTCTACCGCGTGGTAGGCCGGGCGGTATTTGGTGCTCGGGTCTTTTAACATCATGATCAGGATCTCCATGTGGACGTCTGGATGACGGATGCGGGTCGGATGGCATCGGTCGGACGTCGGTCTGTTTAAATTAATTTGGTATTTCTGGTCTGGATAGGGGATCTGTAGGGCTATTTCACATCAAACAAAAACAGCAGGATGCACAGATCAATGCCTGATGAGACGGTGGCAATAGGCACACGAGGTCTTCAGGGGGCTAACAAGGTAGCGGGGGCGAGGAGATAGATTATATGCGCGCGACGCGCAGCAGCAGGCTCAGACCAAGCAGGTCCGAGAAAAGTGGGGCGAGAGTTGCAAAAGAGGTTTTCATAGTGAATAGGAATCTAGCGGATTTTGGCGGAGAGGTCAAGCGGGGTGAATTTATGAGTCGCATGTTGTGTCTTATTTGATACAACTCATTCTAGAAAGTATCCTTTGCCACGTAGCAGATATCCTTCTTGTTCATCAGAGATGTCAGTAATGTCGTTAATGGCGAAGCGCCAATCAGGTCGTAGATTCGTTCCGAACAATGCATCGAGAATATCAAAATACATAAAGTCTTTTAGCAGGCGGCCCAATAGCTCTCGATTTGAAGTCAGCATATTCTCAAGAGATGGATAATCAAGATTCTTTAATTCTGGAATATCACTATCTGAAAAAGACATATCATCTGCTTTGCATTGACTTATGAAAGCTTCAAATGAGTTGTTGAGTGTGTTCAACAACTCACTATTTGTTATCCTAAAAGAGTAGTCTGAAACTGGAACTCCGGGATTGGTTCCATAGCCGAGATCTCTGTATATCAGGTGCTTGGAGTGAAGTTGTTCGCTATCGATTTCAAATTTTATCAATACGCTCCTTGTGGAATTCGATTCATAAATCGGATTTAACAATAAGTCTGCGTTACTCTTTCTCGCCTGTCTTACAAGCAAACGTAGGCTGGGGCCCGCCCCAGCATCAAGGTGTAATCAAAAATCAAGTCACTCTGATGGATTCAATACCCATGCTGGGGTGAACCCCAGCCTACATTGGTTTATGGATTGCTAAGTCGCAGCCGATCCACCACCATCCTTCTCATTTCCTCCGGATCTTTCACTTGCACATCTGCACCGCCGCGATCCTGCGCTTCATTCTTGGCCGCAACCCCTAAACGCAAAAACCAGAACCGACACGCCGCTACCGCCAAGAAAACTGGCAGTGCAGCCTCCTCATCATTGGTGAGCGCCCGCACCCGTGTATAGGCATCCAGCAAAGTCTGCGCCCGCGTGCGATCAAGTGACACGGTATTGCCCGCATCCTCCCATGTACTGCAGAAATCATTCATGGTGATCGCCAGATCCAGCAGCCAGTAGTGTACATGCATCTCTGAGAAATCGAGGATGCCGCCTAACTGATCACCGACATACAGGGTATTGTCTCGGAAGAGGTCAGCATGGATCAGCCCTTGCGGCAGATCGGGATGTTCCGCCAAGGCATCCGCATAGCGCGCCAGTAGATCATCTAGTAAAGCCTGATGCTCGGGTGGCATATTTGCCCGCAAATCCACCTGCGCCGCCTGCCACCAGCGATGACTATGCGTCGTCTCACGCGTGGTGTCATGCTGTAGGGGATCATGCATCAGTGCCAGATGCATCCCAGCGAGCGCACTGCCGATGGCCGTGATCTGCGCTAGGGTCGGCTTGTTGGGCGGCGTACCGGGTAGACGCGGGGCAAGCTGGGCCGGTTTGCCCTCGACGGTCTGAATGCGTTCCCCGTGAGCATCCGCCAGCGGCACCGCCACGGGCAGGCCGTGATCCGCCAGCCGCTGCATCAGGTCGGCAAGGATGTGGGCATTCTCTGCGCTGATCACTTCAAATAGCGTCAGCACGTATTCGCGTCCATCCGTTAGTGTCACGAAGTAATTGGTGTTCTCAATCCCGCCTTTAATCGGCATAAGCGATACCACCTCCAGCCCAAAGCGATGGGCAAAGTCTTGGAGGGTAGTAAGCGAGACGACGGTATAGACAGACATGAGGTTATATGACCAGAAAACGAGAGTTTGGGCGCTAAATTTGTTACCATAATGGTAATACCAAGGCGTTTGACTATAACCAAAAAGGTCATGTATGACCAAGAGGTCAAGTCAGCCTGTTTTTTGATTTTACCCTGCTGTGAGACGGTGTGTATGCTGGCGAAACGTATTATCCCTTGTCTGGACGTTGATAATGGTCGCGTGGTCAAGGGCGTCCAGTTTCTGGATATCCGTGATGCCGGTGATCCGGTCGAAGTGGCGCGCCGCTACAACGATCAGGGTGCGGATGAGATTACCTTTCTCGATATCACTGCGACCGCGCATGGCCGCGATACCACCTATCGCACGGTCGAGCGAATGGCTGAGAGCGTCTTTGTCCCGCTGACCGTCGGTGGTGGTGTGCGTAAGGTCGAGGATATCCGTATGCTGCTGAACGCCGGTGCGGATAAAGTTTCGATCAATTCGGCGGCGGTGTTTACGCCTGAATTCGTGGGCGAGGCGTCGGCACGCTTTGGCGCGCAATGCATCGTGGTCGCGATTGATGCCAAGAAAGTCGCGGACAACAAATGGGAAATCTTTACCCATGGCGGCCGCAAAGCTACCGGCATTGATGCGGTCGAGTGGTCGGTCAAGATGGCGGGCTTGGGTGCGGGCGAGTTGCTCGTGACCAGTATGGATGCCGACGGTACCAAGGCAGGCTATGACTTGGGCCTGATGAAGTCGATTACATCCAAGGTCAATATCCCCGTGATCGCCTCGGGCGGTGTGGGCAATCTGCAGCATCTGGCGGATGGTATCCTGCTGGGTGGCGTGGATGCGGTACTCGCAGCCAGTATCTTTCACTTTGGTCAGTACACCGTGCCGGAAGCCAAACAATACATGGCAAACCTCGGGATCGAGATGCGTCTTTAAGCCCGCTCTTGGTCGTGCGGTTGCGTGTTTGAATCACCACAGTTAAGAAAAACGTCAGGGAGTTGCGTTGAGGCAGGATGCCTACACCGCTTTCATCATAGAATCATCATATGGCCCGAATATACAGGATGCGGGCTAAGCGGGAAGAGGGCTGGGGTCTGCGGATGGCATTGCCATCGTGCGCCGAAATTGCTGCCCCGAGCATGACGACGGATCAGGATAAGGAGAATAACGATGTCCAGCGCGTATGATGAGCTGCCGCGTACACAGGCCAACCATGTGCCCCTCTCACCGATCAGCTTTCTGGCACGGACTGCCGCCATCTATCCGCATGATCCGGCCATCATCTATGGCGCACGCCGCATCAGCTGGCAGGAGACCTATCGCCGCTGTCGTCAGTTTGCCGCTCAACTCCATGCCCTCGGTATTCAGAAGAATGACACCGTCTCGACGCTCTTACCCAATGTCCCTGCGATGCTTGAGGCGCACTTTGCCGTGCCGATGGTGGGTGCGGTGATCAATACCTTAAATACCCGACTGGATGCACGTACCATTGCCTTTATGCTGGCGCATGCCGAGACCAAGGTGCTGCTGGTTGACCCTGAGTTTGTGCCTTTGGCGCGTGAGGCGCTGGCGCTGCTGTCGTATCCGGTGACCGTGATTGATGTGCCGGATGAGGCATGGGCGGGGGAGTCGGCCCAGATAGGATCATTCGAGTACGAGTCTTGGCTGGCTGCAGGGGATGCCGACTTTGTCTGGACGTTGCCTGCGGATGAGTGGGACTCCATCAGCCTCAACTACACCTCTGGTACAACAGGCAATCCTAAAGGCGTGGTCTTTCACCATCGTGGCGCTTACTTAAATGCCGTCAACAACATGCTGGCCTGTCGCATGGTCGGACGATCTGTATATTTATGGGTCGTGCCGTTGTTTCATTGCAATGGCTGGTGCTTTGCCTGGACGATGGCGGCAAATGGCGGGACCAATATCTGCATGCGCAAGGTGGACCCCGAGCGAATATTTCAACTGATCGCCGAGCATAAAGTGACGCACTTTGGCGGAGCGCCGACCGTGATGACCATGCTGATCAATACCCCGGCAGACAAACGTCGCCCGATTGACCATAGCGTCGAGGTACTGGTCGCAGGCGCAGCACCGCCGGAGGCCGTGATCGAGGGTATGGCGGCGATGGGACTCAATGTCCACCATGTCTATGGTCTGACCGAGACCTATGGTCCTGCCGCCCTGTGTGCGCCGCAGGACGCATGGCGAGACCTTTCGCCTGCGGCACGGGCAGAGCGGCTCAGCCGTCAGGGCGTGCCTTATCATATGCAGGAGGCGATGCGGGTCCTTGATCCCGCCACCCTGCAGCCCGTACCGCCTGATGGGACGACCGTGGGCGAGGTGATGTTTCGCGGCAATCTCGTCATGAAGGGTTATCTGAAAAATCCGCAGGCGACAATGGAAGCCTTTCAGGGTGGTTGGTTTCACAGCGGCGACCTTGCGGTATGTCATGCGGATGGCTATGCCAAAGTGATTGATCGCGCCAAGGATGTGATCATCTCGGGCGGAGAGAATATCTCGTCGCTGGAGATCGAGGAGGTGCTGTATCGGCATCCGGCAGTGCTGGTCGCAGCGGTCGTCGCCATGCCGCACGTCAAATGGCAGGAGGTACCATGTGCCTTTGTCGAACTCAAGCCGGGCCAGACGGCGACACCGGAGGAACTGCTGGCGTATTGCGGGCGACATCTGGCACGCTTTAAGGTCCCTAAAGAAGTGGTGATCCAGACCATTCCTAAAACCGCGACCGGCAAACTGCAAAAATTCGTGCTGCGCGACTGGCTCAAGACACGGGTCTAAAAGCACTCAATACTGCCTGACGTCCTGTCTGATGGCGCGTGGCTGGGTCTTTTTTATGATGTAGTAGCAGCGATGCGGCATATTTGCATGCTTGGGTGCTTTTATGCGCTGCTGCTAGCGCATGAGATAAAGGTCTATTTGCTGCTGGATCCGCTTGAGCAGTTCTGTTTCATGTTTAAAGACAAAAAAGTGATCGCCGGGATAATGCCATTGTTCAAATGCGGACGACGTTTCTTGCTGCCATCCTGAGAGGGTGGATAACGGCACGCGTGGGTCTTGATCACTCCCAATCGCAATGATCGGTGAGGCAAGCATGCTGCGCGGCTGATACTGATATTGCTCACAGAGTTGAATGTCGGTACGGATGATGGGCATGAAGAAATCCATAAGCTCGGCGTGCTGGGCGATCTCCGCAGGAATGCCATTCATGGCGAGCACACCCTGTTTAAAGGCGTCAGGCGGGAGTGTCGACAACGGTGGTAGCGTGTCGCGCTCAGCAGGTGCCGTGCTGCCAGAGACAAAAAGTGCAAGCGGCATCGTCTTCTGGCGTGCGGCCAACCAGCGACTCACCTCAAAGGCCAGCAAGGCACCCATGCTATGCCCAAAGAAGGCAAAGGGAATGGCTGGCTGCTGAGGCAGGTTCTGTGCAAACGCCTGTGCAAGAGAGAGCAGGTCGGTCATCTGGGGTTCTTTATAACGCATACCCCGTCCCGGTAATTTGACCAGCGCAAGCTCAACCGCCGGAGAGAGCTGTTTGCGCCAGTGCGTAAAGACCGTATGACCCGCACCGGCATAAGGAAAACAATACAGGCGACATGAAGGGGAGGGTGCCTGATTCAGTACTGTAAACCAAGGATGTTCCATAGATCTGTATTTCCGTTGCCGCTATCGCGTTGTTAATAAAGCACCTGCGCGTTTTTTTAAAGGCATACTCGCCTGCCACCCATCAAACACGGATCATGTCCTGATTTCAAGCTACAGATGACATCCCGACCCGCACTCCTGCGCATCCTATGGCGTGTCAAGGATGTGCAGGAGTCCGGTGTGATAGTGCGGACGATATACGGCTCCAATATCCCGCCCAGCGATCTTTATGTGACCGGATCGCGCTGGACGATATCGGTCAGTATGGCACCGATCTGCAGCCATGCCGCCGGTTGTACGATACCCGTATGTGTACACGGGATATCGTGATTGATGATCTGACCATCGATAAACTGATGATAGCCACCTCCTCTTAACATGTCATGGTTCTCTGCGATGTCGTTGGCTGCAGTGAAATAATAAACAGAACCCTTGAAGCGCTGTGAGGGTTTATAGAATGACATCAACAGCACGATATTGGCTTTGATATGCGTGACACGTCTGAGCTGATGCTCATCAAAGTCGGCCAGCACGCTGTTTGCCAATAATGCTTTAGCCTGTGCATAACTGATCTGGTCTGGATCCAGACCGGATAAGTCAACTGCAGCATATTCAAGCAGCTCGATCAGGAAGCGTTGGGCCAGTGCTTTGCGATTTGCGGCAATGACCTCGTCACTCTCCGTCGCCGTCTGGTCACTCTGGAAGCTGTCCAGCATGATCAGATTCGCGACGCTGTTGCCTTGTGCCTGCAACTGTAAAGCGATTTCAAACGCAATATTACCGCCACCACACCAGCCTAAGATGGAATAGGGCCCTTCGGGCTGTCTGACCTTGATGTAATTGATGTAATGCCGGGCAATCTCCTCAATGTTTTCCGGCGGAGTCGCATCTTCCGTGATACCGGATGCCTGTATCCCATAAATCGGACGGTCAGCATGGAAACTTTGAGCCAAACCCAAATAATGCCAGCTTAAACCCAACGGTGGGTGTACACAAAACAGCGGCGGTTGAGCGCCTTGTGTCCTGATCGGCAGTATCGGTCCGAGACCAAATACTGAAGGCGGGGACTGATCTGAAGATCCAGAGATCAGGGCCGCGATTTGTGCAATGGTCGAGTGCTCAAAAATAGTCTGTACGTTGATCTCGCTTCCCATCCGAAGCTTGATCTGATGCACGAGACGTGCCGCCAACAGAGAATGTCCCCCCAAAGCAAAGAAATTATCCTGCCGCCCGACGCGCGGTACCGAGAGCAGATCCTGCCAGATCGCCGCTAAAATCTCCTCGGTCGGACCTAAGGGCGCCTCATAGGACGCGGTTGCATAATCCAAAAGATCAGGGGCGGGCAAAGCCGCCCGATCCAGCTTGCCATTGGGGGTCAGCGGCAAAGCATCCAGCCGAACAAAGGCCGCCGGCACCATATACTCCGGCAAAGCGGCCAGCACATGCGCCCGCAGCCCCTGCACCCAATCGGCATCCACCGCATCCACCACCACATAAGCCACCAGACGCTTATCGCCTTCGACCTCCCGCGGCACCACC
>JASLEL010000131.1 GCA_030151145.1 Aquirhabdus sp.
AGTGTGTGCAACAAGGGCTGCGTGACCGACAAAATGATGCATTTATGTTAACCGTAGCTATCCATCTTCGTCCTGTTTAGGGCAAAATTCACCCGAGTGAGCATTTGTAGCATTTCAGGTAGGGATATGTATCTGTGACAGCAAGTTGTTGTGCGGATATGGGGTAACAGGGAGCACGTGACCGGATCAGGCATGCTGAATAGACAGGCCCGATGTGGATAAAATTTTGAACGTACTGATTTTGGGACTGTAAATCAGATGGAGATGGCCAAAGACGGCCATTGAATGGATCAAAGGTATGGCGGTTATGGAAGAAAATATGCAAAAAAATAGAGAACCCAAGCGCTTGAGCCGTTCGGCAGTGACGATCGGTGTGCTCGCTGTGATGAGTGTCCCTGCAGCCTATGCAGCCGATGGTACATCTACGACGCCTGCTCCGGCGCCAAGCGCGGCCAGTGCGCCTGCGCCGGCACCTGCTGCACCAGCCGCCACTGCAACGCCGCAGCCAGATGCGGTACCTGCATCCGCTGCAGCGCCTGCACCCGCGCCTGCTGCACCCGCACCCGCTGCTCAGCCAACACCATCCATGGTTCCTGCGGAGTCGAGTGCCAGTACAGCCAGTAGTGCACTGAAGCAGAAAGCGACCGATACGACTTCTGAGAAGAGTCTGGATCAGACCTTTAAAGCGGCTGAGCGTCAGTACTCACTGTCCAAATCGGGATCATGGTCGGTCATTTATGACTTCGGCTATAGCTACTATGCCAATACCGCGATTGATATTGCGCTGGACAGCAGTTCGTCGACCATCGACCGCTTCCGGATCGAAAACAACGCACAGCATGCCATTACCAATACCTTTACCCTGCAGTACGGTCTGCTCAATAACCTGACATTGACCGCGTCCTTGCCTTTTGTCGCCAAAGTCAATCCGCCTAATGAGACCAGCGCCTTTGGTCTGGGCGACGTGACTTTGGGTGCACGTTGGGAGCCTTTCCCGATTGGTACCACCAAGCTGCCTCTGACGTTCTTCGGTTCGGTGACCGCACCGAGTGGCGATAGTCCCTACGACATCAATCCGTTGACGGATCTGTCGACCGGACAGGGTTATTATTCGGTAGGCGGTGGTGTCAGTACGCGTAAGTTCATTGACCCGATCGTACTGTTTGGGACCTTGTCTGCCAACTATGGCTTTGATGTGAATGGTCTGGATCAGGCTAACGGTGACCGCATCCTGACCACCTTCAAGCCCGGCTATACGCTCGGTTTCGGCTTCGGTTTTGCGTATTCGCTGAACTATGACGTGTCATTGACGATTTCTTACCAGCAAAGCTTTGCGATTGGTAGTGAGTATGATTTCTCCGATGGCAGTATTTCCAAATCTGCCAATGCCAGTGCCGCGACGCTCACATCGTCGCTCGGTATTCGCGTGACGCCCAAGACGATTGTCAACGCCTCGCTGGGCTTTGGTCTGACTCCAGATGCACCCAATGTTACGCTCGGCCTGTCACTCCCACTTGATTTCTTGGGCCTCGGTCATCAAGTGCAGTGAGGGATAAAGCATGCGCGTATGGACACAGAAACGACTACAGGCAGCCAGAGTGAATATGTTAACTCCTGAGCTCCCGTATCTCGCCGAACGAACGACTCCTTCTGCACAGCGTCGACTGCGTCCGCTGGCTGCAGGGATCGGTCTCTTTTTGGCACAGCACGCGGCACATGCGGAACTGGCACAGAACTTGTCCGTCGATATCCGCTCGCTGTCGCTTGGTAACGCCGTGACAGCCGATCCGCCGGGGATCAGCGCGATTCACTTTAACCCCGCCGGTCTGTCACATATTCAGGGCCTGCAGGTGGATGTGCAGGGGATCATGCTCGATTTGAGTATTGACCGTGAATACAGCGCACCGCCAGGGTTCAACGTGTTCGGCTATTCTGACGACCCGGTGGTGTGTAATGTACCCAGCGATCCACTGAACAAAAACAACGGCCTTTGTCCTGACTTCAAGACCGGCAAGAGCTCAGTACAGGGCGTGTCACTGTATGCGCCGTTTCTGAACAAGTTCGTCAAATGGCCTGCCGGTTTGCCGATTGCGATTCCATTTGCGTCTGTTGCCTATCGGGCACCAGATTCCAAGATCACCTATGCTGATGGTTTTTATGCTCCGTTAGCAGTTGGTTTTTATCAGAAAGCGAATGACCCGGGCAATTTCATGGGTCGTCAGGTGGCACTGGAGCGCATTACGTATTTGTCGCCTTCGGCTTCTTATAAGGTGACGGATAATCTATCTATCGGTGCATCAATCGGTTTTAACTATGCGGCAGTTGCCCTGAATACCGATCTGCGTTTCCCCAACGAGATGATCGGGGTGATACGTCTGGTGGACCAGAACATCTGTGCGCCATTCAAACAGAATGGCAGCGTGGTCACCGATTTGCTGTTGCTGGGTCTGTGTAATGCGACGTCGTCGATCGGACCGTTCCAGAAGCTGGCCAATCTGCAAGTCGCGATGGACCAAACCCTGTCCCCCAGCTACAACCTCGGGATCCTGTGGGAGCCTAGCAACGACTTTGCTTTGGGGATGGTTTATCAGAGCTCGTCGACTGAAAAGCTGAAAGGGCATTACAAGATCTGGATCGACCCGGGTGCGCCTGCGCTGATTGCAGCCCTGAACTCATCGGTGACCGGTCAGATCGTCTCTGCCGTGCTGGGTTTCCCGTCCTCTGTGCCGAGCTATTCACAGGGTCTGGCGTCGATGACGCAGGAATATCCTGCGCACTTCCAGGCCGGTATCAAGTACAAGATCATTCCTGATCTGCAGATCAATTTTGACGTGGGCTGGACCGACTATGCCGCATGGCAAAGTCTGCCGATTGTGTTTGACCGCAATCTGGCGATCCTGCAGGTGGCCAAACTGCTGGCACCGACCGCGACCGCTAACTCTCTTGCCGTGCCACTGAATTATCAGAGTCCATGGAACTGGGGTATTGGTCTGGAATACAGCATGACCGAGCGCCTCAAACTGCGTATCGGCTATGAGCCGCGGACCAGTGCGATTCCTAATGATGAACGCAGTTCGTTGGTTCCTGTGAATGGCGCGCAGCTGTTCGGTCTGGGTCTGGGCTATCGCTGGAGCAAAGATACCGATATCGATCTGACGGCGGCATTTATCCGCAGTCGCGATGATATTCCGGCTAACACCAGTAACTTGACCAACAGTACGGCTGTGGACAATCTGGTGCTGAACCCCTATGCAGGTCTGGATGTGAAAACCAATACCAAACTGGGCGTTCTGGGGATTGCCTTCCGGACGCGCTGGTGATGGCATGATGTGGTGGAGCTGATGGTGTGGATCAGGCCGGTCGGTCAAGTCGTTGATAAACATGCTGGACAGATCGCTCGCATCTGTGCAGCCCTGACACTCAGTCTGGGCTGTGGCATCTCTCAGCTCACGATTGCTGATCCGGCTCCTGCTGCACCCGCTTCGTCTCCGGCTTCGACACCAGCCTCGACTTCGCCTTCTACCAATGACAACTTCTATACCATTCTCGATGAGAACGGCCACATGCGGGCCGTGCAAGAGCAAAACAAGGATAAAGCCACACCCGCTCCCGCCAAAAAAGCCAGTGACGGGGCCCCAGCAGATGCCTATACCTCGCTGGATGGCGAAAAATACATCGACAGTGATTATTATCAGCGCCGCGAGTTTAACTTAAGCGGAAAATCGCGCTTTTACCCGATGCCCGATGGGATGGGGGGCGTGCAGGTGATTGAGCGGGTTCCGGGCAAAGATCAGGAGCGATCCTTTGTCGCGCCCGCGCCCAAGCATCCGGTTGCACAGCCCGTGTTAGTCACCTTGTCCGATCACTATCAGCGTATTCCCGCCGCTGAGATTACTGCGATGATCGGCATGTCCTGCCTGAGCTATCCCAGTCTGTCAGCTGCGCGCCAGTTGCAGGATAAGCCTTTGATTCTCTGGCCGCGTTCGGATACGCCGCAGGTCAAAGGGCATGAAGCGCTGAATTATGTGCTGGTCGCACTGCCCCAAGGGACCCATGATCTGTCGGTGCAGTCCTATACTGAAGTCGGACGGTCACCGATGTATTATTGGCCTTTGCCGGTGTTTTTAAATGAGCAGGGGTGTGTGGTTGAAGGCGTGAGCAGCTACTATCAGCACCGTACTGAGGGCGCTCTGCTGGCACCGCCGATTTTGATCGGCACTTTGCATGTGCCTACACAGAGTCGTTATGTGATGCTGACACCGATCGAGGCGTCACCCGATCTGCCGCAAACGAGCTTGTCTCCCGTCGGACAGGTCCGTCTGATCCGCCTGCGCTAGCAGATGGATCTTGAGGCGTGTACTGGACGTCTGATGACCAAGACCAGTGTGAACACAATCATCGCACAGTATGAGTGGCGTGAAGTGGCTATGATGCATGTCAAATATGCTGTTCAAACATGGATTCCAAACGATCGCAGGTGTGCGAAGGGAAGAACTTGAGGACGAAACAATGATAAAACCAACCGTGATAAAGGCGATTGCCGCACCTGTAACTCGTACACGTCTGTCAGCCTTGCTAGGCCATGGTCTGTGGCTGGGCGGTGCAGTATTGATGGCCGATTTGCTGACAGGGTGTGGCGGCGGCAGTAATAATCTGCCTAACCCCTCATCCAGCAGTAGCACTGGGACTGTGAGCTGTAGTAGCCAAACCACGGTGCCCTGTGTCTCGATGCAGTTTATCGTGGATGCCCCTGTTGCGGGTCTGAATTACAGCTGTTCGGTGAATGGCGTGACTGTCAATGACGTGACCACGGCGACCGGTATTGCCACATGTCCACTGAGCTCTGTCGCAACCTTCTATATTCAGGCCAGCGGTGGGACCCGAAAAATCACGTTGGGTAATTATCTGGTTAAGGCAGTTTCGCTGCTGAATACTGGTGCGGCGAACCCGAATAGTTTACTGACCGTGACCCCGATTGATCTGGTCCCTTCAGCTGCTGCTGCGACCAGTCTGACGGATTCTGTCGCGGCGGGTGCGGTCAATATTGCCCAGTTGCTGGAAACACTGCGCAGCACTGGTTTTCCATATGTCCCCACCGAACCAACTTCTCGACTGGTGCTGGATGCAACCACGACAGCGCAACTGGACAAGAGTCTGACGACAGATATTGTCGCGGCCGATATCACCAGCGGCGTCTTTGCTAATGAAGCGCAATTCAAGACCCTATTGACCAATCTCAATCGCACATTGGTGTCTACGGCAGATACGACCACGCGTTACACTCAGGGCCTGCAGGCCATACAGGCGGGCAGTTACTGGTCATCGCCTCTCGTGATCGTTACGCTTGCTTCGACTACCAATAATATTACGACCACTGCCACCCTTGCGAGCGCCATCAGCAATCCCAACCATGATCAGGCGCTCTTGGGCTTGTACAAC
>JASLEL010000158.1 GCA_030151145.1 Aquirhabdus sp.
ATCAAGGTGTTCAGCGACCCAGCGGGTTAAAGTGTGCAAACGTTCAGAAGACATGACGGGTCGATCCTGCAAAATATATCCGTTACCAAAATTTATCCGGGACAGCCGGATAATGATAACGCGAGTGTAGCCGCTCGTCAGTTTTTTCTCTATGATGCATGCAGCCTCTATTGTGTTGTAAACTTTGCCGATATACCGATACACTCAAGTCACGGCATTAAGGAGCCCGACGCATCCGTCCCTCCCAAGCCTGACACCACGCCACACCAGCTGAAAACGGATCACAAATTGCGCCGGTTTAAACGACATAATCTTGCTTTCGCGGTTTCTCTGGCTTGCGCCGTGCTTGCTGAACAGGCCCTGCACGCCGAGACGAGCGATGCCGTCCACACCACAGATTCCTCCGGTGCCGCAACACCCAAGACAGAACCATCCGCAGGCATCGCAGCCAGTGATGCCGCATCGACCAATGTCTCGATGGCACTGCCGCAGGGTATTAATCCTGCTTCGATCTCACATACTGCGGACACCTCCACAGGTGACCCGCTGGATCGTCCGCTGACCTATGGATTTTTTGATCGCAAGCAACTGGCCGAATTGCCGCCAGCACTGCAGCGACGTGTTCCGGCGAGCTGTCGCGGCGTCTGGATCACACCGATCCCCGCCTCCGAAGCATCTAAAACCCATGATATCAAAGCGACCGACACCACGACCCGGTCAGACTATGCCTATTACGACCCGGACGAAGGCTCAGTCATGTCCGGTAACGTCCACATCAGCCAGCCCGGCCGTATGATGACTGCCGACAAGATCACCATGGACCCGACCCAGACCATTGCGACCGCAGTCGGTAACGTGAAAATGGCGGAGCCCGGCTGTATCGGCCTCGGCGATGCAGGGACCTATAACCTGCAAACCAAGACCGGCAGCTTTCATCACAGTCAGTTTATCGATGCTGATCGACAGGCTCATGGTAATGCTGATGCCATCGTGCGCGAATCCGAAACACTGACCCGCATCATGGACTCCATTTACTCCACCTGCGAGCCGGATTCGCTGGGCTGGAAACTGAAATCCCGCGAGCTCGACCTCAATCAGGTCTCTGGGCGCGGGGTTGCACGTGATGCCACCCTGTACGTGGGCAGTGTACCGATCTTTTATACACCGTATTTTAACTTTCCGATCGACAACCGGCGCACCAGCGGCATCCTGATCCCCAGTATTCGCTATAACAGCCACAACGGCGTCGACTTTTCGCTGCCCTACTACCTCAATCTGGCACCCAACTACGACGCCACATTGACACCGCGACTCATCACCAACCGTAACCCGATGCTGAACGCCGAGTTCCGCTTCCTGAATCCCTATCTGGGCAATGGATCACTCTCGGGCGGCTTCCTGCCACAAGATCCCAAATACCTGGATGGCAATGGCAAGGCACTGGATCGTAAAGACTTTCACCTTTACGACTTTATCCGGCTGAACTCCAACTGGAACAGCGTCATCAACTACAACTATGTCTCCGATAAAAACTTCTTTACGGATCTGGGACAAGGCTTGGGTCCGGTCAGCGGCAGCAATTATCAGGGCTCTGCCAACTCCATGACTCAAGAAAGATCGGCAACCCTGAACTACATCAATCCCGACTGGGGCCTGAGTGGCTATCTGCGCGGATTGACCTATCAGGAGCTGGACAACACCGTCCCGGACATTGACCGCCCCTATGGCCGTATCCAGCTGCATCTGGACTATGCTCAGGGCTCGCTGAATGGCTGGGAGCGCTTCGCCACCAACGACTCGGGTTATTTTAAACGCGAGATTGACGACAACTCCGGCCCCGAGACCAATGGTCTGCGGCAGTACAACCTGTTTGGTGTGCGCTACAACTTCCGCACACCGGGCGGCTATGCCATCCCGACGCTGTCTGCACGCTCACTGCTGTATCAAAACGACGTCAGCCCACAGACCGTGACCATGGTCGGAACCAATACCATCACCAGCACAGGGGCAACGACGGTCACCAGCAGCAGTACAGGTACGGTCATCTCAACGACCAATCCGAGCAACTCGCCTACGGCCATCGTCCCGCAGTTTACACTGGATAGCGGCCTGACCTTCGAGCGCAATGCCGGATCCTTCCTGCAAACGCTGGAGCCACGTCTGTTTTATGCCTACTCGCCCTATGTCAAGCAGAACACCCTGCCGACCTTCGACACCACCTATGCATCACCGAGCTTCAATCAGCTCTACAGCCCTTACCGCTTCGTCGGCTATGACCGGCTGGATGACAATAATTTTGCAACACTGGGTGTGACCAATCGCTTCTATGACGAGAGCGGCCTTGAGCGCTACCGTATCGGCATCGCAGACCGTTTTTACTTCAGTGACCGCAAGACCCTGCTGGCCTCAACGGATACCGTAGGCACCTCGCGCTCATCCGGTGTAGGGCTGGATCTCGGTGTGCGCTGGAACAAATCCCTCAGTGCCGACAGCAACATCCTGTGGAACGCAAACAATCAGCTATCGACATCCGATACCGAGTTTCACTATAACGCCAGTAACGGCAGCGTCGTAAGCTTGGGCTATATTTTCCGCAACAATGTTACAGAAGACAATCAAATTGGTACACGGCAGGCTACAGCGTCTTTTGTGCAGCCGATCTACAATAATTTCCGTCTATTAGGCGCAGTTCAGTATGATCTGCAGAACCGGGCAACGCGAGACGCCTTGCTGGGCATTGACTATGATGCCTGCTGCTGGAGCATTTCGCTGTTTGGTCGTTCTTACTATAACGATTTTGACGATATTGCCACGACGCGTGCCAGCCGCAGCATCGTGTTCCAAATCACCTTCAAGGGTCTGGCCAATAACGCAGACAACAGTCTGTCGACCTTGTTGCGGCAAAAAATTTATGGATACTCTCAGGTAAATACATCGTGGCAAAACCGTTAATGCATTCCTCTTCTTTGTCTCATCGCCTCATTCAACGTCAGGCACTGGCATCTGCGCTGTGGGTATCTGCAAGCCTGATGGCGACCGGCGCCATGATCGTACTGCCTGCCTCATCGGCCACGGCAGCCGAGGCTTCACTTGACCATGTCGTCGCGATTGTAGACGACTCGGTGCTGCTATCCAGCGAAGTCGATCAAGCCATGGCGGAGGCAATGCAGGCCATCAGCGCACGCGGTCAGACCCCGCCGAGCCCGGAGCTCTTGCGTGTCGATGTCATTCGTCAATTGATCCTGCGCAAAATCCAGCTCGGCATGATTGAGCGCAATGGCGCAAGCGTCGATGATGAAGCCCTCAATCACGCCCTGCTCAATATTGCACAACAGCAAGGGATTCCCACGCTCAGCGCGTTTCAAAGCCGGCTGGATAGCATTCAACCCAATGGTTATGCGCAGTTCCGTAAAAAAATCCGTGATGAAATGAATATCAACCGTCTGCAGCAGCAACGGGTCGGCAGCCGGATCAAAATTTCCGACCGCGACATTGATAATTTCCTGAGCTCACCACAAAGTGCCGACGCGCTGAAAACGGAATTCAATTTCACCGTGATTCAGGTTCCCGTTGCCAATACCCTGAGTAGTGCCGCCAAAAGCAAGGCGCTCAGCAACGCCAACGAGCTGATTGCGCAGCTCCGTGCCGGAAAACCTCTGGATGCGGTGTCTGCCCAATACAATGCCGCGTCAAGCAATCAAGGCTGGCATAAATCGGATGAACTGCCGACGCCATTTCTAAATGCGCTCAGCAAACTCAAAAAAGGTGAGGTCAGCGAGCCATTGCCTGCCGAAGACAGCGTCAATATCCTGCAACTCAACGATGAGCGCGGCGGTGTCGCGGGTGCAGTCGTACATCAGTACCATGTCCGCCACATCCTGGTCAAAACCAGCGAAATCATCAACGAAGAAGAAGCCAAGCTCAAGATCGACAGTATCGCCGCCAAACTCAAAGCCGGGGCGGCTTTTGCGGATATGGCACGCGCCTATTCTGATGATCCAGGCTCAGCACAGGCTGGCGGTGACCTGAATTGGGTGTCTCCCGGCGAGATGGTTCCCACTTTTGAGGCAACAATGATCAAGACGCCGGTCGGTCAGATCAGTGCCCCTTTCCAGTCGCCATTTGGCTGGCATATCCTGCAGGTCGAAGCCACCCGCGATCAGGACATGACTCAGGAATATCGCCGTGCGGCGGCCAAACAAGCCCTGTATGAGCGTCAATATCCGGTTGAGCTGGATAACTGGCTGCGTGAGATCCGCGCCTCGGCCTACGTTGATATGAAAGAGTCCGCAGATCAATAACCCGCTTTAAACGCCTGCGCCACAGCTAGCTACGGCCCAAAGAAAAAGCACTGCATTTGCAGTGCTTTTTTACAACCTTATTTGCTTGAAATGCCCCAAGACTGGTCAGCCTTGGCTCAGATCAGAAATTGTTGTTGTCACCACCTTCATCATCTTCAAACTTGTGACCATCGAAGCCACCGGGATGACTGCCCTGACCACCTTGGCCGCCTTGCGCATGACCATAGCCCGAACCGAAACCGGTAGACGGCTGACCGCCAAAGTTACCTTGGTGACCAAAACCGCTCGGCTGCGATGCACCGAAGCCACGTGGCGCGCCAAAGCCAGACGACTGACCAGGGAAACCGCCGCCCTGCGGGAAACCACCACCGGAAGACGCACCACCCGAAAATCCGCCACCCATCTGCTCACCCGCAGCTGGACGAGGATTACGTGCAGGCACTACGGTAGATATCGCGTGTTTGTAGACCATTTGGCTAACAGTATTTTTTAATAAAACCACATATTGATCAAATGATTCAATTTGACCTTGCAATTTAATTCCGTTTACCAAAAAAATCGACACTGGAATCCGCTCTTTACGCAATGCGTTTAAAAATGGATCTTGTAATGTTTGACCTTTAGACATTTATTTCTCCCAAAATTAAGTGGCAAAAAATGAGCCACGAATAAATAGTTATGCAGGCAACATAAGGGTCATAATTCTGGGCTATTCTGCCTGTTTTCGCAAGTGAATAAACCCATCAGTAATGCTGTCAAATCGTTGTATGGTGTGTATCTCTGTCAACGACCTGATCCATGTATATTGGCGCTTGGCAAGCTGGCGGGTCGCATAGAGCGCCCGCTCTTTCACGATCTGTGGGATATTATCCTTCAATCCCTCTGAAATCGTGTAATAATTATTTGATGTAGCGCTAAAATTTGTATATTC
>JASLEL010000163.1 GCA_030151145.1 Aquirhabdus sp.
GAGGTCCGCCAGTTCGTCAAGCAAACGCAGAATCGCCGCCTGATTACGCTCACTCTCGGCCTGAATGCCACGTGCACGTTCGGCTTCTTTTTGCGCGTCCGCGTTGGCACGTTCCTGATCCAGCTTGGTACGCAACATCAGCATACGGAACACCGCATACGACAGTACGCCCAGCGACAAAATCAAGAAGGCGACAGGCCAGAAAACACTGGATTTGGATTCTACATACTGCGACAGCACGTTCAGGCGCATCAGCAGATCGGCAGAAGACTGATAGAGATTTTTCGCAGAATCACGTACTTGAGTAATCTGTGGCGAACTGATAAACACGCGGGCAGCCGCGGCCTTCAGAACATCGTTATAGGATTTCTCAACCGATTTCAGTGCGGTCAGTGCCACAGGATCACGTACGGGCTGGATGCCCAGATTCGGATCACCATTCAACTGACCATTCAACACCTGACCGAAGGTTTGCGAGTCATCCGAGAAGTTGGATGCAGACGAGATCGCAGTCACGTCACCTGCCAGCACTACCGTGATCGACTTCAGAATACGCTCAGCCAACAGTACCTGATCGCGCGCAAACACCACCTGAGCAGCCGGGGTATTGTCTTTGACCATCTGCGTGCTGACGATGCGGTATTGTTCCTGAATGACCGGTACGCTATCGCGAATCTGCACACCCACATCATGCAGGTCATTCACCAGCTGTTCATTGGTCAGAATGTCGCTTACACCAGCGTCGGTCCCTTTCCAGGCAGAAAGCACCCCTTTCATCTCATCACTGCTGGTGCCGTAATTCAGGATCAGGCTTTGCAGACGCTCGCGGAATTTATCTTTGGACACTGCCAGACGTTTGAACGCCTGATCGGAACTACCAGTCGAAGCCTCACTCGCGTTTTTGGAGATCTGTTCGGACAACACCCGAAGCTCACCCACATCACGGATCATCTGGTTACTCTTCGGCACATAGTAGATCAGCCACAGCAGTGCCACAATCACGATCAACGAAGCAACAGCAGCCGTTAACAACCAAGGCAGCGCCCGTTCCTCATCACCGAACGAACGGGCGACTCGACCCAGATATCCCCGGAGACCATGTTTGACGGCTGATGCGCGCGATTTCAAAGCGGACGCCTTAAAGCCTTTCTGTAAGCGAGTTGCGCTTGAACCCATTGTTATTACTCCATATATTCGTCCTAGGCTTATCCATCACCCGATGACGTGAATCCCACCTCGTTAAGCTGCCGTCAGATAATTCCAGATGATAAACAGACGCTTGGTCTCTGGTTTTATCCTGATCGCCACCACATCCCTCTTTGCTCTTGCTATTCGCAATAGATCAGCATCACTTAAGCCAATCACACCCCTGCATTCAAAAAGCGCGGATCCGCCACAAGTGCACTCAGCATAAAGACATGCCAAAATTCATCCTGCCGTCGAAATCGTCCCTGCACATAGGGCAACACCTTCTCAGGTAGCGCCTCATGCCCCAGGTCGTATGTTGCCCGGTTAAAGTGCTGAATCCCTTGCACCTCATCCACCAGCAGGCCGCTGAACAGCTCACCCTGATCAATCACGATGACTTTGCTCTGATACACAGGCACCTGTGTCGATGTCACACCGGCATAGCTCGACAGATCATTCAGAGACAGCAGACGACCCCGCACATTGGCCAGACCCAAGAGCCAGCGATGAGTCCCATGTACAGGTGTGAATTCAGGCACACGAAGAACCTCCGCGACCTCACCCAAGGGTGCCACGAAGCGAAATCCAGCCAGTGTGAATGCAACTCCAGACCAACGGTCAGCCTGCCGATCCTGCACCTGCTGCCCACGTTGCCGTCCGATCTCGGCCAGACGCAATAATTGAATAAATCCCTTCGCCGCCATATATTCCCACCCTTTACAGCAGACCCAAGCAGCCTGACGCCACTCCTGCCTGCCGCTACAGCATGTGATACGCTTCCCTGTTTCAACGATCCAAGCTCAAGTATTCGATCCCAAATCAATCAAGATCTAAATACTCAAGCCATGAAACAGCCACCACGCTTAAAACCTGATCCGCCCGATTACGCCAGCAGCGTGTCAATGACACGAATCAGATGACTCTCATCGACCGGTTTAGTCAGGTAATCTCTGGCACCCTGACGCTTACCCCAGACCCGATCCGTTTCCTGATCCTTGGTACTGACAATCACGACCGGAATATGTCCGGTTTCGGTACCCCGGGTAATCTGACGGGTGGCCTGAAATCCATTCATCCCCGGCATCACCACGTCCATCAGCACCAGATCAGGCTTCTCTGACAGGGTCATGGCTACCCCATCCGCGCCATTAGTCGCTTCCAGCACATGATGACCATGACGCTGCAGAATTTCACGAAACCGGAACGTCTCCGTCGGCGAATCATCCACCACCAAAATCTTTGCCATCACCCTAATCCTTAAAGACCCATGCAAAAAAACTCAAACCACGCCTGCAGCCGCATGCTGGCGAATGGCACTGAATAGCTCTTCCTTGCTAAATGGCTTAGTCAGATAATCATCAGCACCCACAATACGGCCTTTGGCCTTATCAAACAGACCGTCTTTAGAAGACAACATGATGACAGGGGTTTTTTGATAAACGGGATTATTCTTGATGAGTGCGCAGGCCTGATAACCATCCAGACGCGGCATCATAATATCAACAAAAATAATGTCAGGACGCGAATCAGCAATTTTAGCCAGTGCATCAAAACCATCTACAGCGCTGTAAACGGTACATCCGGCTTTTTGTAGCAGTGTTTCGGCAGTACGACGAATCGTTTTAGAGTCGTCAATTACCATCACTTTCAAGCCATCAAAATTATCTTCCATCTTACTCATCTTCCTGATTGTGATTGCCAGAGGCAGCACATTTATACGCTTGTATAATTAAAGCATGCACTGCGCCACATCTTTCCATGCTCTAGCATAAATCGTTCAGCGCGAGTAAACCAGTGTTTGACTTCTTTTTCTTTATACAAAACTAATAAAATTTAGCCATTCATCACGCTTTGACATGTTCTGCATCATCGAATAAATTGCATTCACGGATATCCTTTCGATAAAATCTTCTGCACAATAACGAGATAAAGGGCACCCTGACTTGTAATTAAGGTTAAAGGCAGATATGCCCTTCTGCGACATAAGGACCTGAACGCACGTCAACCGATGAAGGACGCCATGACCATAGCAGCAAAGCAAGCGATTATTTTTTTGTTCGGCCATCGTATCAGGCCCACTGTCATCCTGGCAGCATTAGCGCTTGGACTGGCTGTCGCTACGGCAACCCGCGCAGCTGACAATGATGCCAATACGCCCCGCTGGTACCGCTATTATGACCACGGTGTGCCGATGCTCAGCAGTTCCGTCAGCGAGCAGCATATGTCGCATGGCTATGATGTGCTCAATCGCCATATGGATGTTATTCGTCACGTCCCGGCCTTCTCTACCGAACGTTACGATCGTGAAGAAGGCGCACGTGAACAATCCATCGAAAAGCGTATCGCAGCCCGACATCTGCTTGAGACCTATGTGTCCTCAGATCGGGCCATCCTGCAGCAGAATCGCGAACTGGGTGATCTGGACTCCCAAATCCAGCGGGCCGAACAAACAACCAAGCAGCTCAATGCCACATTGAACACCCAGATCAGTCAGGCCGCCAACTACGAACGGCAGGGCGAACCCATTCCCAAAGTGCTGCAGAAACAACTTGCCAACACCAAAAAGCAGTTCGCCCAGTCACAAAACAATCTGACTTCGCTCAAAACCATGCGCGATGCCACCAGTAAACGCTTTACCAACGACATTCGCGAACTCAAACAAATCGAGTCCCAAAACAGACAGACTGTTGAACATACACCACCAGAATGATCAGCACTTCCCTCCAAGCCTGGCTGAGAACCTTGTCCATGTGTCTTACCGGAGAAAGACTGGCATTACACATCATGCCGGTCCATTGGTTTTTCAAATCAGCCTGATTGAAACTTTCCATCAGGTTTCAGCACGATCCGGCTTTTATTCTAGGACCCGCCCCCTATAAAATTAACCTAACCCCTATGAGCACCTGACTGGACTCGATAGGATACGATCATCTCATGATCAATCAGCAAAGCGGCGGTCAGCGACACTACCCCGATTCGCAGTATGATCACGACGAATCCGACTTCGTGACGGCACTCCCAGTCCCGTGCTTTATTACTTCAAGGAATTTTCCATGACCTCACTTCCGACCCGCCATGTCCGCCTGTTGATTCTGGGCTCAGGCCCTGCCGGCTACAGTGCCGCAGTCTACGCCGCGCGCGCCAATCTCAAACCCGTGCTGGTCGCCGGCCTGCAAGTCGGCGGACAGCTGACCACGACCGTTGAAGTAGATAACTGGCCCGGCGATCCGCATGGCCTCACCGGCAACGGTCTGGTCGAGCGCATGCGCGAACACGCTGAGCGTTACGGAACCGAGATCGTCTACGACCATATCCATACCGCGGATCTATCGCAGCGTCCGTTCCGTCTGATCGGCGACATGGAAGAGTTCACCTGTGATGCGCTGATCATTGCGACGGGTGCGACAGCACAGTATCTGGGCCTAGAATCCGAGCAGACCTTTGCCGGACGCGGTGTCAGTGCCTGTGCCACCTGTGATGGTTTCTTTTATAAAGACCAGCCGGTCATGGTGGTCGGCGGCGGCAATACTGCAGTCGAAGAAGCCCTGTACTTGGCCAACATCGCCAGCCACGTGACACTGGTCCATCGCCGTGACAAGGTGCGCTCTGAGAAGATCCTGCAGGACCACCTCTTTGAACGTGAAAAAGAAGGCAAGATCTCCATCCTGTGGAACAATCAAGTGGATGAAGTACTGGGTGATGACTCAGGTGTCAATGCTGTCCGCATCAAGAGCACCAAAGACGACAGCCTGCAGGACGTCTACGTACAAGGCGTCTTTATTGCGATCGGCCACAAGCCAAACACCGGTCTGTTTGAAGGCCAGCTTGAGCTCAAAAACGGCTACATCACCGTTCAGAGCGGAACCAATGGCAACGCGACCCAGACCAGCATCCCGGGTGTCTTTGCCGCAGGTGACGTCGCCGACCAGATCTATCGTCAGGCCATCACCTCTGCTGGCTCAGGCTGTATGGCTGCACTGGACGCCGAGCGCTTTCTCGACGGTCTGTAAGTCGCGACTGCTTTTCGACTGCTGATCTCTAAATCCATAAAAAACGGCCACCTTGAG
>JASLEL010000167.1 GCA_030151145.1 Aquirhabdus sp.
AAACCAAATTCGCCATCAACCAAGGCGGCACACTGGTCGATCACTCACAGTTCTCTCAGGAGTTCCGCCTCAGCTCGGATCTGGGTAAGGCGCTGGATTATCAGCTCGGACTGTATTTCGTTGATTTCAACACCGACTCGACCTCCCGTACCCTGTATGGCAATGACGCTGGTGCCTTCTATGCTTCCAACAGCCAATACAGCACGCTCATCAACAATCGCGCCCTGCTCTCGCAATCGCTGAATAACGTCTACTCGACCACACTGGTCAATCCGCACACCCAGAGCGGTGCCGCCTTCGGCCAGGCCAACTGGCATCTGAGCGACAAGGCCACCGTGACGTTTGGCCTGCGCGACACTGTGGAGCAGAACACCAGCGACAGCTTCAAAGCCGCGACCTTCGCCGACGGCTCAGCCCTGACCTCGACCGGCAACGCCACGGCCGATGCCATCCGCAGCAGCCAGCTCGGCACCGTCTATGGCCTCGCACATGGACAAGCCATCCATAACAACTCCGTCTCATGGCTGATCAATCCCAGCTATCAGCTCACCCCAGATACCTTGCTCTACACCTCAGCATCCGCCGGACAAAAATCCGGCTCGGTGCAGTTCACCTCTAAAGGCGGCGACCTGAACGTCAGCCCAGAGCGTTCGCTGGACTTTGAACTCGGCGTCAAGAGCCTGCTGCTGGACCGTCGTCTGCTCCTGAACGTCAATCTGTATCAAACAGAGATCAAAGACTATCAGGCCACCACCAGCATCATCGACCCAACCTCCTCGACCGGCTACAGCTCGGTGCTGGGTAATATCCCCGGCATCCGTGCCCGTGGCATCGAGATCGAAGGCGGATATGTCGTGAATCCCGCGCTTAACCTGAACTTTGCCACCACCTACAATCACGCCATCTACTCAGACTGGTCCACCGCCACTTGCCCGGCAGAGATCGTGACCCAGACCGTCTGTAACAATACCGGCAAGCAGATCGTCGGCGCGCCCAAATACACCGTCGTACTGGGACCTGACTATCATCCGCTGCTGGGTATCGGCACATTGAGCTTCCATGCCTATCTGAATGGTGTGTATCGCTCCGAGCAGAATCTCGACTCGCAATTGTCCATCTATGGTCGTCAGTCGGGCTACTCGGTACTGGATGGCGGATTTGGTATCGTCGGTCATCACAACAAGACCAAGTATGAGCTCGATCTGACTGCCAAAAATATCACTGACAAACACTACACCACCAGTGAAACGGCCTTCAGTAACTCCTCACCGGTGGGCTACGATGGTATCGGACAACGTCGCTATGTCTCCCTTGTGCTGCGTGCCAGCTACTAAAATCGCCTCTGTTTGATAAAAAACGGCCTGAATGGCCGTTTTTTTTATGAGTCATACTCATGACTTAGATATGCTCAAGAGCCCGTTTGATGGACTAATGCTGTTGAGAATACAACATCAGTCACATAAAACGGATGTAATCGCATCATCACGATATGGCATGAGCTTTTAAGCAGAACGTATATATAAAAATCATTAATAATCAAAATATTAAAAACATTTTTCTCGGTTGTTTTTTGCAATAAACGGTATAGCCATTGCAATCCTCTCAGTCTCAGTTCTTGAGCACTTACGAGGGGTAATATAAATGACTGTACCGCAACACCAGACTTCACAGCAGCGACGTTTGCTGCAAACACCATTGGCTTTTGCCATCTCCTGCGCGTTGCTACCGCTCGTCGCATCGCCTGCATGGGCCGATGATACTGCGAATGACACGGCCACCATCGCCAGTCTGCGCGCCGAGATTCAGCGTCTGCAGAGTGAGCTGGCACAACGCAAAACCGCACCGACGACACCACAAACAACCGCCGCTCAAGCCCCCGCACCGACCAGTACGGCGAGTGACGATGATGACGATGACGACACCACCGCGACCGACAGTAGCCAGCCGCAGCGCATCGAGGTCAAAGCCAAGAAGAAAAAGAAACAGCAACTGGTGCTGGAGAAGCTGAAAAAGACCACTCAGTCTGTCTCCATCGTCTCAGGCGATGTGCTGCAACAGCAGCAGTCCACCTCAATCACCGACGTCCTGCGCCGGGTGAGCAACGTTAACTTCAACTATGGTAACTCGCGTACCGGCAGTCTCACGCTGCGCGGGATCACCACCAGCTCGACAGATACCATTGACCCCAGCGTCGGTGTCGTGATCGATGGCGTGCCGATCGCCTATACCCCATTGGCGAATGGCGCGACCTATGTCGATGTCGATACCCTCGCGGTACAGCGCGGTCCGCAAGGGATCGACGGTGGCAAGAACTACAGCGTCGGTGCCATCGTGGTCAATAACAAACTCCCCACCTTCAAGCCCGAAGCCGAAGCCTCTCTGACCTATGGTTCATGGAATACCGTCAATGCCACCGCCGTACTGGGTGGGCCGGTCATTGATGATCTGCTAGCATGGCGCGGCAGCTTTACAAGGCAGCAGAGCGATGGCTATGCCAAGAACGCCTACCCTGATCTGCAGGGGCGCAGCGGCTATGGCAATACCGACGTGACCTATGGTCGCGTACAGTTCCTGCTCACGCCCACGGATCGCTTAAGTGCGCGCTTAAGTCTTGAAGACCAACCCAACGGCAGCTCATGGATCAATGGCTATACGGTCAAGGACTCGCAGCCACTTGTCTTTAGTGATGGTCAGCCGATCGGCACCACCACGATCAATGCGGCACCGCAAAACATCCTGAACCGAGGCTGGTTCACCTCATCACCGACCACCTTCAGTGCGGCGCAGTACTTAAATACCCCGATTGATCTGGATAACAACGGCGCGATCATCACCAATACGCGTGGCATCACCGGTCAGATCGACTATGACGGCGATCATTATCATCTGACTTCGATCACCGGCTATCGCAGTAACTGGTTCAGCGCGGCCAACGATGAAGGCACACCGTTTGACGTCACCAAAGACGGCGGCTATATCACCACCTATCATCAGCTCTCACAGGAGCTGCGCCTGAAGACCGGGATCGACAACGTGGTCGATCTGACGACAGGACTGTATTTCCTCTATACCAAGAATGACTCGCTCAGTCGCACCCGCTATGGCTCCGATGCGGGGGCATGGTATGCGACGGGCAATGGCAGTGTCGGTAATCTGCAATATGGCATCCTCGCCAATAATGCCAACGCCACCCTCAACGCCAGCGGCGATCAACTGCTGACCAACTCCCTGAACAACCTCTACAAAGGCACCGAGACCTTTGCCAAAAATATCAGCGATGCCTGGTATGGCACTGCCGACTGGCATCTGACCCCCACCACAACCTTCACCACCGGCCTGCGCTTGAGTGAAGAAAAACGCGACACCTCACAAAGCAATCTGATCCTGGATAATGGCAATGGCGCAGCACTCAACCCCGTCGCGGTGAATAATGCGCAGCTCGGCGGCTTTGCCTCGGATGCCAATGGCAATCTGCTCGCCAATAGCGCCAGCCAAACCACACTTGCGAATCAACTCGCCCAGCAATATTTCGGGGTCGGGACTTACAGTGGTCTATCAGCCGCGCAAAAACTGCAAGTCGCCAATGCCAAAGCCGTCCGCGCCGGTCAGATCACCGGGCTTTATCAGTTGTCGACAGCCCAACCATTTGACAATACCATCAACTCCTGGCATCTGGCCTTAAGTCAGAAAATCAGTGATGAGTTGACGGGGTATGTTGCATTCACCCATGGCGAAAAAGCCGGCATCTCGCAGATCAACGGCTCAACTGCCAGTGGCGGGACCTCGGCACTGGTTGCACCGGAATCCTCCAACGTCTACGAGCTGGGTATCCGCTCCAACTGGCTGGATCAGACGCTGGTCGTCAATGCCGATATCTTTCAGGACAATATCAAGAATTTTCAGCAGACGGTCTCCTATCTGGACCCGGTGCTGACCGCACTTAACGGCGCACCCACCTACTCCAGCGGTCCGGGCAATGTCGGTGGCGTGCGCGTGCGCGGGATCGAGCTGGATGCCATCTATACCGGCATCAAGAATCTAACCCTGCGTGCCGCATCATCCTATAACGATGCCGTCTACACCCACTTCCCCAACTCAGGTCTCGCCTCCGAGCTGGACCCTGCACTCTATCCGACCAAGTTCTATGACCTGTCAGGCTCGGTCCTGCCCAATGCCCCCAAACTCACGGCGACCCTCGGTGCCGACTATACGCAGCCCCTGCCGGATATCGGCAAAGTCCTGCATGCCGGTCTGAACTATCGCTATACCAGCCGCTACAACATCGATAGTGCCCTCTCCACCTGGGGCTGGGTCGGCGGCTATGGTCTCTTGGATGCCAACATCGGACTGGGGCGGCCGGACGGCAAGTTTGATATCAGCCTGACGGCCAAAAACCTGACCGACAAGTACTACCACAACGTCGGCTGGACCAGCTATACGCCATCGGCTCCGCGCTGGTTTGGCGTCACCATCTCGGGTAAATACTAAAGCGGACCTGTAAAAAAACCGGACCGTGTGTCCGGTTTTTTTATCGATGCTTGGGCATCACTTAGAATGTAAAATTCAACCCCACCCGCAACTGACGTGGCTCGCCCGGATGCACGGTAATACCCGCCGGCACCACTGGGCTGGTCGGCGTCACGCGATAATCCTGCTCATAGGCAATGTCATAGTACTGGCGGTTAAACAGGTTTAATCCCTCAATCGACACGGTCAAATCAGGCGTGATCACCCGTTTGATCTGCAGATTGCTGACGACGGCAGAGGGTGCCTTAAGCGTACCATCCTGTGTCAAGGGATAGCCGCTGATATAGCGCGTCTCCCAACTCGCGGTCCACGGCCCTAAGTTACGCAATGTCGCACGAAACAATGCTACTTTGCTGACTGCATTCGGAATCAGATTGCCCGTGTCGCCATTGGCATTGCTGTCTGCATAGCGGGCATGCGACCATGCGACGTCACCATCCAATAGCAACCAGTGATTGACCAGCCAGTGGTTATTCCACTCCAGACCATAGCGGCGGCTCGCACCATTGGCATCGGTACTGCCGATATCCGAATCGGCATCATAGGTCAGCTCCGAATCACTGTTGAGACTCCAGAGCGCAAGCGACGTCTGTAGCCCCGGGATCAGATCCGTGCGCAGCCCGATTTCTTTACCCACGCTGCCGACGATGGCGGGTACGGTACTGGCAGTCTCTCCGGTCGTCGGATC
>JASLEL010000033.1 GCA_030151145.1 Aquirhabdus sp.
GCGATCATAGTGGGCCAGCTCGGTGACGCTACGCTCGGACGGATCAAAGCCTTCTGCATCGACGCCCTGACTCAACAGGGCATTCAGCACGGCACGGCCGCTGTTTAAGGACACTTCGCGCTCACCGGACGATCCGCCGAAGAGCACTGCGACTTTGCCAAATTGTTCCATAGTTCCTAACTCAATTTCCTACGCTATATGACTCATCTGCAGATGATCCACGCGGGTACGGCTCCTGCCCGATACCACGCTGATCCTCAATTCCGGCCTTGACGCTTGCGCCCCTTGATTCGGCCAGAATTTAACACGCGCTCCCCGCGCCCATCCAGATCATATACAGGACTTTCCTGTATGTTTTTTACAAGTGTTCCACACCCGACCAGCCTCATGCGGCAGCAGACGGGTGCTGTGTTTTATGCCTGAGATTGTACTTGCAGATAGAGGCCGTGCTGCGCCAGATCGTTAGACACGGCACCGACATTTCCCGCACCCTGGGTCAGGATCAGATCACCGGGCTGCAGAAGGCCACGCAGTACAGCCGGTAGCTGCTCATGTACCGGATCAACCAGGATCGGCTCCACCTGCCCGCGCGCACGGATACTGCGTGCAAGGCTGCGACCATCGGCACCGACAATCGGCTTCTCACCTGCCGGATAGACTTCCATCAACAGCAGTACATCGACATGCGACAGCACTTCGACAAAGTCCTCAAAGCAGTCCCGCGTGCGCGTATAGCGGTGCGGCTGAAACAGCATCACCAGACGTCGGTCTGGATGGCTCTGACGTGCCGCCTTGATGGTGACTTCGACTTCTTTGGGATGATGTCCGTAGTCATCCACGAGCAGGATGTCACCCGTCTGATAGGGATAGGTCCCTTGAATCTGAAAGCGGCGACCCACGCCGGCAAAGCCCGCCAGCGCACGGCTGATGGCTTCGTCACTCACGCCTTCGTCACTGGCGATGCCGATGGCAGCCAGCGCGTTTAGCACATTATGCAGGCCAGGCTGATTGGTGGTGACGGTGAGCGGTGCGCGATCACGACGCAGCACGGTAAACTGAGTGCGCATCCCGAGCTGGACGACATCGACAGCGCGGATGTCGTTGCCCTCGGCAAAGCCATAGGTCAGGAACGGACGGCCCACACGCGGCAGCAGCTCATGGATGATCGGATCATCCCCGCACAGCACGGCCAGACCATAGAACGGCAGGTTATGCAGGAACTGAATAAAGGTGTCTTTGAGCTTCTCAAAGCTACCGCCATAGGTCTCCATATGGTCGGCGTCGATATTGGTCACGATGGCTGCCATGGGCTGCAGGAACAGGAACGACGCATCGCTCTCATCGGCTTCAGCCACGAGATAGCGGCTGGCACCGAGCTGGGCGTTCTTGCCCAAGGCATTCAGCATACCACCGATCACAAAAGTCGGGTCCAGACCTTCTTCGGCCAGCATCATGGTGAGCAGACTGGTGGTGGTGGTCTTGCCGTGCGTGCCCGCCACCGCAATGCCATGGCGGTAGCGCATCAGCTCACCCAGCATCTCGGCGCGCTTGACCAAGGGAATATGACGCTCAATCGCCGAACGGATCTCGGGATTCTCATGATCGATGGCGGTCGAGACAACCAGCACATCGGCACCCTCGACATGGGCGGCATCGTGCCCGTAGAAGACCTTGACGCCCATATTCTCCAGACGATGGGTGGTCTCGCTCATCTTGAGGTCCGAACCCGATACATCATAGCCCTGATTCTTCAGTACTTCGGCAATACCACACATCCCCGCACCGCCGATGCCGACAAAATGAATACGACCGATACGGCGCATCTCAGGAATCTCGATCAGGCGGCTCAGTTTGTTCCGTGATGCCCGGTTCTGTGCGGATGCTGCCTCGGACTCAATCGAGGTGGCGGGGGTGGCAAGGGACATCGTGTACTCCATCTGGTTTTTTTATCGTGTTTTCTGGCGGTCTTTGCGCAGACCGCCATGTGCTTATCGTTTCAATCAAACCGCGTTCGCAAAACTCACGCTGCCACCGCCCTTAGGGGGCGACCACCGCATCGACCACGAGACTGGTCGCACAACTCTGCGCGAGCTTGCGCGACTGCTCGGCCATCGCCAAGAGACGCGGGCGGTTGAGGAGTGGTTTTAAGGCCGTCGCCAGCGACTCAGGTGTCAGGGTCTTCTGCGGACACAGGAGCGCAGCACCGGCATCACTTAAATAACGCGCATTGGCCGTCTGGTGATCATCGACCGCATGTGGCAGCGGGACAAACACGGCAGGCAGGCCCACGGCAGCCACCTCGGAGACGGTCAGTGCACCGGCACGGCAGATGATCAGATCGGCCTGACCGTAGGCATAGGCCATATTGTCAATGAACGGCAGTACTTCAAAGGTCAACAGCCCGCCGAACTGCGCAGTCAGTGCCTGATAGCGACTCAGGGTGTCCTCCAGCTGCTTCTGACCACACTGATGGCGCACATGGATGGCCTGCGTCTGTGCAAGCTGCACCAGCGCCTCGGGCACACGCTCGTTGAGGGCTTGTGCGCCCAGCGAACCACCGATCACCAGCAGTTGGATCGCACCGTCACGGCCATGAAAACGAAACGAAGGCTCGGGCACATTCAGGATGTCGCTCCGCACAGGGTTGCCCGTGGTACGTACCTTTTCGGACTGGGTAAAGGCTTTGGGGAAAGCTTGCAGCACCGTGGTGGCAATGCGCGCCAGCTGACGGTTGGTCATCCCGGCGATGGCATTCTGCTCATGGATCACCAGCTTGATGCCGAGCAGACGGGCCGCAAGGCCTCCCGGACCTGCGACATAGCCACCAAAGCCGACCACGGCGTCGATCTTGAGTGCACGCATGAGGCGCATGGCCATGAGGGTGGATTTGAGAATCTTGAAGGGTGCCGCGAGCAGACGCTTGATGCCATTACCGCGCAGACCCTGTATATCGATCGAATACATCGGGATACCCGACGGCGGCACGAGGCGATGCTCCATACCTGCGGCGGTGGCGAGCCAGTAAACCTGAACGTCCTGCGCCCGTAATTTTTCAGCAACAGCCAATGCCGGGAAAATATGACCGCCGGTCCCGGCAGCCATGACCATGACATGTTTGATACGTTTTTGAGCTTTGGGTTGAGATGAGAACACGCAATGAACCTATGATATCGACGTTATCCATACTGCAGGCAACCTCTCGGTCAGTCCTGCAGCCCATCTGAAAATGACCTTGCATCCGGGAGTCCCCAATCTTGCGGACCACCCCAAAAGCCAACGCACCATCCAGAGAAATGTATCAGGGTAAAAAATATACGGACTAAAGATGCCACGCCGGATTGATCCGCGCGGCCCATAAGCGAGTAATGATACTGTGTGTGGCGGTGGGTTTGAAGGGGCAATGCGTACGGATCAATCGGAAATGCAGGACTTCACACAGATTTCACCTGAGAGATTTGTAAGCAAATCATTCGCTAAGTGAACACTGTCCAGATTGCATCGAACAGCGGCGGGAATGGATGTTTTATCGCCAATCCGCCCACGCCAGACAGGGCTTTGACCATATCGGCGTTATATTTGGCGTTGTATCAGGACGTCTCCTCTCTGCTAGGATGATCATTTCCACCGCTCACAGGCTGCTACCATGAAGACGATTGCCCTGTATATCCTCACAGCCCTGATGGAGATCATAGGCTGCTATCTGCCCTATCTGTGGCTGACCCAAGGCAAAAGCCCATGGCTGCTCGTACCTGCGATGGGTGCGCTGGTGGCCTTTGTCTGGCTCTTAACCCTGCATCCAGCCGCCGCCGGACGGGTCTATGCCGCTTATGGCGGGATCTATATCAGCGTCGCGTTGATCTGGCTGTGGCTGGTCGATGGCATCACGCCCACCCGTTGGGATGTACTGGGTGGGATGATCACGGTGCTGGGGGCCTGTGTGATCATCTTTGCGCCCAGAAACTAATTCTCAACTCGAAAGCAAACGCCATTTAAGCGCGACCACGCTCCAGTACCGCAAACAGATCGTCGGCAATCGACGTCCCATAGGCCGCATCGATCTCACGCACGCAGGTCGGACTGGTGACATTGATCTCGGTCACGTAGTCACCGATCACATCCAGACCCACAAAGATCAGGCCCTTCTCGCGCAGCACCGGACCCACCACACCTGCGATCTCACGGTCACGCGCCGTCAAGGGACGTGCCTCGCCGCGACCACCGGCCGCAAGATTGCCACGCACCTCACCACCCTGTGGAATACGCGCCAGACAATACGGCACCGGCTCGCCATTGATCATCAGGATGCGCTTGTCGCCATCCTTGATCTCCGGTATGTATTTCTGCGCCATGATCGGATCACGGCCCAGACTGGTCAGTACCTCCAAGGTCGAGCCGACGTTGGGTACGCCGGTCTGCAGGCGGAAAATCCCCGAGCCGCCCATGCCGTCCAAGGGTTTGACGATGATGTCGTTATGCTCTGCCAGAAAGTCACGGATCAGGCTTTGCTGCGAGGTCACCAGTGTCGGCACCATCAGATGGGCGAACTGGGTGGCAAAGAGCTTTTCATTGCAGTCGCGCAGGCTCTGTGGGCGATTGACCACCCATGCGCCTTCACGCTCAGCCTGCTCAAGGATATAAGTGCTGTAGACAAAATTCATGTCAAACGGCGGGTCCTTGCGCATCAGGATCACGTCATAGCTGGCCAGTGACTCGGTCGCAACGTCGCCCAAGTGATAAAAATCTTTCGTTCCCTCAAAGACATCGAGCGGACGAATCAGCCCAAAGGCGCGACCGTCACGGATAAACAGATCACCCTGCAGCGCATAGCCCAAGGTGTGCCCGCGGCGCTTGGCGGCCCAGAGCATGGCAAGGGTGGTGTCTTTTTTGAGGTTGATCTTCTCGATCGGGTCCATGACGACGAGTACACGCATAACATTTCACCTTGTTGAGGTCAATTTTTAAGGGATATTGCTGAAGATCAATGCAGGGCAGCCCTCATCGGGCAATCAGCGTCGAAGGCTCAAGACCAACCGCTTTTTTGATCATCAGGATAAGATCGCTAAAAAAGAATGTGGGGCCAATCGCAAGTAAACCAATACCCCATTAAAACAAAGGGCTTGCGATTTTCACCCAAGCCCTCGAATCCATCAGATCAAACGCAGCCGCTTAGAATGCAGCCTCATCGAACAGGCCACGCTGCAGCGTGTCATTAGTGGCAGGCTGAGAAATGCCGTATTTGGCGCGATACTGCTGCATGCGGGCGAGGTCTTCGGTGCGGTTTTCTTTCTTGAGGTAGCTCATCAGGTCGGTCATGGTGATCAGCGCCTGCACCGGAATGCTGTACTGCTGCTCGATCTCCTGAATGGCCGACAGTTCGCTCTGACCGCGCTCCTCACGATCCAGCGCCACCATGACACCGGCGACCTTGGCACCGGCCTGCTTGAGCACGCTCATGACTTCACGGATCGCGGTACCGGCGGTGATCACGTCATCGACGATCCACACACGCTCACCCGATACCGACGCACCAACCAAGAGACCGCCTTCGCCGTGGTCTTTGACTTCTTTACGGTTGAAGGCCCACGGTACATTGACGCCATGCTCATGCCACAGGGCGCTGGCGGTCGCGGCGACCAGCGGAATGCCTTTATAGGCTGGGCCAAACAGCACGCCGACGTCTTCGCTGGCCATCATCTTTTGTGCATAGCCACTGGCCAGCAAGGACAGCGCTTCGCCGTCATTGAGCAAACCGGCATTAAAAAAATAGGGGCTGACACGACCTGACTTTAGGGTAAACTCGCCAAAACGCAGGACGCCGCGCTGGAGAGCCAACTCGATCAACCCATGGACGCTAAATTTCTGCGGCGATGTCGGGGACGATGACATGATGTTCTCCAGTACGATAAGCAAGAATAGTGTGTGAAGCGACAGGCTACGCATACCATGCGCAACATGAAACCACGGGGCTGCGAAGCTATACGGTAGTCGAGTGTGACCGAATACTCAAGGGGTATCGAATGCAGCGTGTGATATTCTGCGATATTCCGCCATGATTGCCCAGCGATCCGCCCCGATCCGGCATTGGACACCCACAGTACACCATATATAGTGCAACTGCATCACGTGAGGATACCCTATGACTCCCAAGGCTCCCGGACAGATCCGCATCGTCAGCCTGAATGCCAATGGCCTGCGCGCCGCAACCAGCAAAGGGCTGATCGAATGGCTGGATGCCTCCGACATCGACATCCTCTGCCTGCAGGAAACCCGCCTGCAGCACGGACAATGGCTCGACAGCCATAAACCCGCCCTGTGGCAGACGCACCTGTTTCCGGCAGAGCGCGCAGGCTACGCCGGTACCGCAATCTATAGCCGCCTGCCGATCAAAAAAATCACCGATGGCTTGGGCTTCCCGCTCTGTGACACGGAAGGCCGCTGCACCATCGCCACCTTTGAGGTGAACGGTCATACTTTTGATGTCGCCTCGATCTACATCCCGTCGGGGTCGAGCTCTGAAGAAGCGCAGGCGCGCAAGGACGAATTCATTGTCAAGATGCTGCCGATCTTTCAGGCGTGGCATAGCGAGCAGCGCTCGATCATCGTCTGTAGCGACGTCAATATCACCCATAAAGACATTGATCTAAAGAACTACAAGGGCAATGTCGGCAACTCCGGCTGCCTACCGCATGAGCGCGCGTGGATGGATGATGTGTTTTCCAGCGGCTATATCGACACCTTCCGCGTATTGAACAAAAATGCCGACGAATACTCGTGGTGGTCCAACCGCGGTCAGGCGTGGGCCAAGAACGTCGGGTGGCGGATTGACTACCAGATCGCGTCACAAGACTGGCTGGATCGGATCAAGCATGTTTTTATCTATCGCGATCAGCGTTTTAGCGATCACTCACCGGTCGTAATCGACTACCAGATCACAGTATAACGATCATTTAGCATCCGCTGTCAGACAATCAGCACCCTAAACGGATGACATACGTAATCCATAGCTTACACAAATTGACTCGCATGGCGGCTATTATGCCATCCGTAAACAACAGAATATAATCTGGAATCACATGGAATTCGGCTGTACTTACCCCCTTGGCGATCCATGCCGACTTCCATGTGAT
>JASLEL010000183.1 GCA_030151145.1 Aquirhabdus sp.
ACCCCACTCACGCAAACGCTGGATGACTTGCTTAATCAGGATCTCCGGTGCCGACGCGCCAGCAGTCACGCCGACCTGGTGGACGCCATCAAACCAGCTTTGCTGCATCTCTTCGGCATTATCCACGAGGTAAGACCGTACGCCTTCGCGCTCGGCCAGCTCACGCAGACGGTTAGAGTTGGACGAATTCGGCGAGCCAACCACCAGGATCACCTCGGCCTGCTTGGACAGGTCACGTACGGCATCCTGACGGTTTTGAGTCGCATAGCAGATGTCATCCTTGCGCGGTCCTTGAATATCGGGGAAACGCTTGCGCAGGGCATCAATCACACGTGCGGTATCATCCATCGACAGCGTGGTCTGGGTGACGAAGGCCAGCTTGCGCTCGGGTTTGACCTCAAGGCGCGCTACATCGTCCTCATCTTCGACCAGATAGATATGACCGCCGTAGCTGGTGTCATACTGGCCCATGGTGCCCTCGACCTCAGGATGGCCCTGATGGCCGATCAGGATGGCATCCACACCCTCGCGCGCATAGCGCGTGACTTCGATATGTACCTTGGTCACCAGCGGGCAGGTGGCATCAAAGACCTTGAGACCGCGACGGGCGGCCTCAGTCTGCACGGCTTTGGACACGCCATGCGCGCTAAAGATCACGATCGCATCATCCGGCACCTGATCCAGCTCTTCGACAAAGACCGCACCGCGTGCGCGCAGATCATCGACGACGAATTTGTTGTGCACCACTTCGTGACGCACATAGATCGGCGCGCCGAAGACTTCCAAAGCCCGATTGACGATGGCGATGGCACGATCTACCCCGGCACAAAAACCACGCGGATTGGCTAATACGATATCCATGATGACCTGCTACTGCTGAAAGAGTGAAACACCGAACAAAGATCAGACGTCCGACCAAACGCGCCGCGACAACTTGCCATGATCACAATGATAGTTTACCAAAACTTTAGATTACCGCATGTGCGATATTTATGTAATATATTGCCACCGTTGCGCAGACCTAGCGGCAGTGGCGCATTTTTTTATTTTCAGGCAGATTTTCAGGAGTACCGTATGGCGGGTTTATTGTTTGTTGTGGCAGCCGCATCCGGTACTGGTAAAACCTCGCTGGTCAAAGCCCTGCTTGAGCGCACACCCGACCTGACCGTCTCCATCTCGCATACCACGCGCGGTATGCGTCCGGGCGAGACCAACGGCGTGCATTATCATTTCACCGAGAAAGCCACCTTTGAAAGCATGATCAGAGATGGTTACTTCATCGAGCATGCCGAAGTCTTTGGTAATCTTTACGGCACCAGTCACACCGGTGTGGCCCAGCAGCTTGAGGCCGGGCACGATGTGCTGCTTGAGATCGACTGGCAGGGTGCCGAGCAGGTGCGTAAGTTATTCCCCCAGTCCATCCAGATCTTTATCATTCCGCCCAGCCTTGCAGCGCTGCGGGAGCGTCTGTCCAATCGCGGTCAGGACAGCAGCGACGTCATCCAGACCCGTCTAAATGGTGCCGTCGAAGAAATCCGCCAGCATGTCAGCTTTGATTATCTGATCGTCAATGATGTCTTTGACGATGCCCTGCTCGACCTACAGTCTGTAATCCGCGCCGCCCGCCTGACCGAAGCCCAGCAGACGATCCACCAGCAGGACATTCTGATGGGGCTGCTGAACCCGCCGAGCGCGCCGTAACTCAACCAGCCGGACAGTGGCCTAGACCTTAATGCTCGTCAAATAAAAAAATGTCTATAGTCATTTCTACTATAGACATTTTTTTAATGTGGGCGGGCCTGCCGCCGGCCTTACTTTTAACTGGCTAAAAGTAAGCAAAAGCCCTTTTTCGCGCAAAACTCGCCATCCTGAGGAGCGATTAGTGAAGCACTGCTTCACAGCGACGCAAGGAACAGTTGCGCTCAGCGTCCCTGCAAAAAGCAAAGTTCCCCACAACTTACTAGCCTTACCTAGACCAAGCCCACCTCACACCGACTTGACGACTTGCTCAATTCCCTCATCCTGACGGCGTGCCACACCCGTCAGGCGATAGATGAGCTGCTCCAGCCCCACCCAGAAGTGCACGCGCTCAAGCACCGGATTCAGCACATTAGTGATCACACAGTAGTCGGTATTCTTCGCCCCGCGATGATGGCGGCCATGCTGCCGCGGTCCCTGCATGATACCTGCATCTTGCAGAGTACTGACCCAACGCGGACGCTCGTCACGGTTCTGGTGTGCCCACTTGTGAATCTGATTGGCATTGACACTGAGCACCATAAACAGGATAAACCAGCCACTGACCGCCCCGGCACACAGCCAGACCAGCAGCGTGATCACAAGACCAATCGCAATCAGATCATAGGAACTCTGCCACCAGTTCTTCTTCAGGAAATCGCGCGGCTTGGTGTGGTGCAGCAGATTTTCCTCGGCGATCCTGCCGACCCAGCGCATATCAGGCCGCGCATAGGCATCCTCCAGCCAATGCACCGCACCTGAGGTCAAGTCAGCCAGCAACACCACGCCAACGACACTCGCCCCCCATCCTGCTACCCCGCTCCACCCTGCTATCGTCGTTAATTCGCCCCACATGATCCACCTCGGTCTGATTTTCAGCGTTGATTTCAGCAATGCTTTTACGCATCGTTGCTGCGTTAAAATCAGCTTAAGAGGTGTGCAAAATACACACAATACGATATATTCAAGGTATTAAATTACGCTACTCCAGGGTTTATCCGATGCACCTTAGGCTGTAACGGCGTGTAAAACAGCCCTTATAACTCAAAAAAGGAAACCTCCATGTCCAATACCGACCTGCTCATCACCAGTCTCA
>JASLEL010000235.1 GCA_030151145.1 Aquirhabdus sp.
GTATCCTGATTTTTTTCACCTCGTTGATTGCCAGACTGCTGTACTGGCTCTTGACCAAAGCCTGGCTGCAGCGCACCCAGCGCTGGAGACAGCCTGACCACGCTTAAAGGCGCATTGGCTTCTCGTCTCGACTGATTTTCCACGACTAACCACTTTTTAATTTTCCGATCTCTCGGAGGAGGAGGATTTTTTTATCCAAAAACTGGGTGGCTGTACGCTAGCAAGCGTTTCGTTTTATGAGTTTTTACTTGTTTTTATTTGATTTTTTTAAATAGGGGATTGCAAATGTACATGTTGAATCGCGTTCATGGCTTAACGACAGCGATACTGCTTGTGATGCTGGCAACGACTGCGGAGGCCGGTGTGGTGACGACAGAGGGGCCGGATCTGATCATGCGCACCGACGGCGGTTTTGGTGTCAGAACAGCCGATAATCAGTTCAGTTTTAACGTTGAGGGTCGGATTAATATGGATACCTCGTATTCAGACGGTGTGCTGAATGCGGACAATAAATCCAAAACCGATACCTATATCCGTCGCGGCTATTTTGGCATTACCGGTACCGCCTATAAGGACTGGTACTTTGAAATGATCATGAACGGCAAAGGCACGCAAGGCTCGGGCGCGCACTTTGAGTGGGATACCTTCTATCTGGAATACACCGGCTGGAATCTGGCGAATATCACGCTGGGCCGCGCCGTGCGTCCTTTTGGCCTTGAGCAGTCCACCAGCTCGGGTGCAACCTCGACCATCGAACGTGCCGCCATCTGGGATCTGACCAATGCCGGCGATACGGAGACCAGCCAGCAGTTTGAGCTCAGCAATGGCAACAAGCACATGAGCTGGGGCGCCTCCATCTATGATAATGGCGACAAGAGCCCCTCCGGCAATACCCGCTATGGTTACGACGCTCGCATCACCTATGCCCCGATTGCAGACAAGGATCAAGTGCTGCACTTGGGCCTCTCGCTCGATGATGCCAACATCAATGCGACCTCTTTAAGCGCCAGCAGCACGCTGGGTGCGCATGCCTCCGACGGGATTACTTTTGTCAGTGGCAACTTCAAGAGCGACCGCTCCGGCGTGCTGGAAGCGGCCTATATGAACGGGCCGTTTTCGCTGCAGGCCGAATATCTGCGTCGTGATCTGAATGCGGCAGATAGCGTCACTGCCAATGCCAAAGTCTCATCGTATTACATCATGGGCACGTACACGCTGACTGGCGAATCACGTGGCTATAAGGGCAGCGCGGGTAAATTCACCAATATCACACCCGCGAATTCATACGGCGCATGGGAGCTGGTCTCCCGCTATGAGCATGTGAATGGTCAACAGGCAGGCATTGATAAAGAAGCCAATGTCTACCTGCTGGGTCTGAACTGGTATGTCAACAAGAATGTCAAAGCCATGCTCGATGTGCAGGACATCACCACCGATCATGTGGCAGCGGCCGGGATGGATGATAGCGGCAAGTCGGCGGCTTTCCGTCTGCAATACAACTTCTGATGAATCGCAGGGAGCGGATGCAGGTCTGCTCCCTGTCTGTGATACCTGAGGGCCTCAGTCTGACCGTCAGGATTGACATTGTAGGGCATTGATCCGGATCAGGGATGATGCCCATTGAATAGACCAGTCATTGGGAAATATAAGATGAATACACATGCGGATCTGTTGATCATTGGTGCAGGCATACTGGGTTTATCCAGTGCCATTCATGCTGCGCGCGCAGGCCACTCGGTCATCGTGCTGGAAAAAGATGCGGCACCGGTCGGCGCAACCCGGCGCAATTTCGGCATGATCGGCACCTCCACACTGGCCCATCCGACCAGCGAATGGCGTCAGTATGCGCTGGACAGTCGTGATTTCTATCAGCAGATTCAGGCTGAGACCCATATTTCCTTCAGCCGTCGCGATGGCCTGTATCTCGCCAACGATGCGCTGGAGCTGCAGATCCTGACAGAGTTTGCCGATCTTGCACCTGCACATGCGATTCCAACCCGGCTGATGACACCCGACGAGGTGGCGCGTGCCTATCCTTATCTGGATGCGTCTTTGTTGTCGGGCGGTTTGCTGTTTGAAGAGGATTATTCGCTGGAACCGAGTCAGGTCGGACGTCTGCTGCTGGCCTATGCACGGCAATTGCCCCAAATCACCATTCTGACGCAGGCCTGCGCCGTGGACGTGCAGAGTAGTGCGGATCAGGTGACGGTCAAGCTTGCGGACGGGCGTAAGTTTAGCGGTGCCAAGCTGCTGATCTGTCACGGTGCGGCCACCGATCTGCTGTATCCGACGTTGTTTACCGAGCTCGGCCTTAAGCGTTGCAAACTGCAGATGGCGCGCACTTCGCCGTATGCCAGCAATCTCAATGCCTCGCTGTACTCCGGTCTGTCGCTGCGTCGCTATCCGGCCTTCCAGATTTGCCCAAGCTTTGGGGACCTGATGCAGGCACCGGTCGACCCACTGGTCATGGACTATGGCATCCATATCCTGATCAAGCAAAGCCATGATGGGGGTCTGATACTGGGAGATACCCATGAATACCAAACGCTGGATCAGCCCTTTGACTTTATCCAG
>JASLEL010000236.1 GCA_030151145.1 Aquirhabdus sp.
GTGGATAAAGGCGCATTCATGGCAGAAAACCTGTGAGCAAGGACGCAATTAAAGAAGCATATATGGTAACATAGCCGCCTCTTTTTTTGCTTTGCGGCAATCGCGTTAATTTTGAGAGCACACCATGAGCCAGCAGTTTTCTTTAGAGAAAGACAAGATCCGTTTCCTGCTTCTGGAAGGCGTACATCAGACCGCCCTCGATGAGCTGCATGCCAACGGCTACACCAACATCGACTATCGCAAGACTGCCCTCGATGAAGATGCACTGGTCGAAGCCATCAAGGATGTCCATTTCCTCGGCATTCGCTCCCGTACTCACGTGACCCAGCGTGTGCTCGACGCTGCCAACAAGCTGACCTCCATCGGCTGCTTCTGTATCGGCACCAATCAGGTCGATCTGGATGGCGCCCGTGCCCTCGGTATCCCTGTGTTCAATGCCCCTTATTCCAACACCCGCTCTGTCGCCGAGCTGGTACTGGGTCAGCTGATCCTGATGCTGCGCGGTATCCCGGAGAAGAACGCCCTCGTGCATCGCGGTGGCTGGTCCAAGTCGGCCGAAGGCTCATTCGAGACTCGTGGCAAGACCCTGGGTATCGTCGGCTACGGTTCGATCGGCTCCCAGCTGTCGGTACTGGCCGAGTCGCTGGGTATGAAAGTGATTTACTTCGACGCCCTGACCAAGCTGCCGCTGGGTAATGCCCGTCAGGTCGGTACCATGGACGAACTGCTGTCCACCGCCGATGTCGTGTCGCTGCACGTGCCTGAGCTGGCGTCGACCAAAGACATGATGGCCAAAGCCCAATTCGACAAGATGAAAAAAGGCTCGATCTTCATCAACGCCGCCCGTGGTACCTGCGTCGTGATCGACGATCTGGCTGCTGCCATCGAGAGCGGTCATCTGGCCGGTGCCGCCATCGACGTGTTCCCGAAAGAGCCTAAGGCCAACGGCGAAGAGTTCCTCTCCCCGCTGCGTAAGTTTGACAATGTCATCCTGACCCCGCACATCGGTGGTTCGACACTGGAAGCCCAAGCCAATATTGGTCTGGAAGTCGCTGACAAATTCGTACGCTACTCCGACTCGGGTGCCACCACGACTGCCGTGAACTTCCCAGAAGTTGCGATGCCAAAGCAGGAAGGTACCCATCGCCTGCTGCACATCCACAAGAACGTGCCGGGCGTACTGTCTGCGGTCAACACCCTGTTTGCCCAGAACAACATCAACATCGCCGCCCAGAGCCTGATGACCAAAGGCGAAGTTGGCTATCTGATCGTTGACGTCGATAACGTCGACTCGGCGCGTGCGTTTGAAAAACTGCAAAGCGTCGAAGGTACGATGCGTGTGCGCGTGCTGTACTAATCTGATCATGCATCAAAAGTCCTCACAGTAGCTTCTATTGTGGGGACTTTTTTTATGGGCTTGCCTGCCGCAGGCCTTACTTTTGACTGGCCAAAAGTAAGCAAAAGCCCTTTTTCGCGCAAAACTCGCCATCCATGGCTCGAACAGTTGCGCTCAGCGTCCCTGCATAAAAGCCACAGCATGCAAAAAAACCTGCACATGCAGGTTTTTTTAACTTAATTAAGAACGCTGCATGCTTTTCACAGGGATGTGGTGATTGGAGCTTGTTTGAGCCATGGATGGCGAGTTCTCCAATCACAGGGGTTTTGCTTACTTTTGCCCAGTCAAAAGTAAGGCCTGCGGCAGGCACACCTTCCCTTTAAAAGGGGCGACCATAAGACTCCGCTACAAACCCTATCTGCACCTTAAAAAATTTTTAGTTAAATCATATATATGGCTAGCACTATCAGACTTTGTCTTTACGCACATTCATCGTGATATCCGCATGAAAAACCTTCTCACCGTTAGTATCGGTAATATCCACCGGCACCACGATATTCCCCTCCTGCGTCCAGTCAATCGCCGACCCATCTGAGATTGCCACGAGGTCGGTCTTGGCTTTCTTCAGATACTGCACCGTCATCCCTGCCGGGATCCAGCGATAGCCTGCCGGGATCGACGCATCCGTCATCAGGCCGCCGGCCAGCTCCGCCATATTGCACATGGCAATGGCGTGAACCGTCTTCAGGTGGTTTTCTACACGGCGTTTTTTCTTGATCGAGACACGCACATACTGAGGCTTTAATTCCTCGATCAGGGGATGGATACTGCTGAAATACGGTGCGGTCTTGCAGATGGCAAAGCTGAACAACTGACGGCCAGCAGGCAAATTTTTAAACTTATCGAACATCGCGAGGGCTTGCATGATGAACTCCAGAATTCACAGATCAGGAAAAATCAATTACACTGACAGAATATCATTCTAGAATATTATTCCAATCCCCATGACAGAACTCGACAGTCACACAAAGCTCAGCAACATGCAAAGTAGCCACACAGCAAGCGACCACATGCAAACCGACTACACCAAAGCCGCTCCGCCCAAAAGCCGCCGCGCATCAATGAGCCCGCGTCAGCAGTCGATCCTTGATGCTGCGCTTGTCTGCTTTACGCACCATGGCCTTGAAGCCACCACCATCGAGATGATCCGCGATGAGTCCGGTGCCAGCGTGGGCAGTATCTATCATCATTTTAAAAACAAAGAAGGCATCGCCGCCGCGCTCTATCGGGAAGGCATGCGGCAGTTTAGCCACGATGTACAGCGGACGTTAAAGGAAGTCAGCGATATCGAGTGGGCCATCCGGCAGATTGTCGAGATCACGGCGGAATGGATCAGCCAGCACCGGGATTGGGCGCGCTTTATTTTTCAGGAGCGGCAAATCCTGACGGCGGCGGATCAGGAGGCCGCCTTTGGGCAAGATGTACAGACCTCGCATCAGGTGTGGGCTGCACGGATGGCAGCGCTGCCCGACGCGTCACGTCTGTATCCGATGCCGACCAGCCTGTATTTTTCGATTTTGGTCGGCCCGGTCCTTGATTATGGCAGACGCTGGTTACGTGATGACACGCTCCCGCCGCCGCGCGAAGTCGCGCCGCTTCTTGTTCAGGCCGCACAGCGCAGTTTGCTACGTCCGGCATCAGGCAATCAGACCTGCTGAACCCGAAATGCAGACATCCAGACGTCTGCATACTGTGCAGCATATGCAGCAGACATCGAACAAGCATCCATACTCCACACCACATATCCTCAAGTCAAGCAAAGGGTTACAGAGTATCAGAAGAAAGCTACAGAGGGATGTACGCAGTTCCACAGTCCATTACCAAAACATGCTTACTATGGATTCATTTCATGATTGACTGAATCCAAAGCCATGACGCTCTCTCCCCCCCGCACACTGACTTTACTCTGTACCACCCTGCTGCTGGCTGCCTGCGGCAGTGGCTCCAAAACCACCCCGGCACCCACTGTTGGTCATGCGTATATGGTCAACATCCCCAATAAGAGCATCTACAACTACAACATCGGCAGCGACGGCAGCTTGAGCCTGAACACCACCCAGATTCTGCCTTTTGCTTCCTACTCCTTTGCCATTG
>JASLEL010000239.1 GCA_030151145.1 Aquirhabdus sp.
TCGGTTGGTCATGACATAACTTTAATGTTAAAGCTAACTTTAATGTCAATACTTTTTTGAGATACGGCCAAATTATCTTGGTGTACGCTCAGTTCACGCCGGTTCATCTAATGTCAGTCGCATTCGCGCATTGCCGGAGAATCAAATGCAGCAGTCATCGCGATGCAAGAGGAACGGAAGAAAACGCAGACATCAGCATGAATCAAGGAGCGTACTCCTTGATTCATGTCGTGTGTGGAAAAATAGTAACGTCAATTAGCTACGGATAAAGGCCAGCAGATCGGCATTGATCACATCAGCGTTGACCGTATGCATGCCATGCGAGAAACCCGGATAGATCTTAAGCGTACTGCCCTTGATCAACTGATGCTGGAGTACCGCCGCGTTCTTGTAGGGCACCACCTGATCATCGTCACCTTGCATGACGAGTGTCGGTACGCTGATCGCTTTCAGATCGTCGGTCTGATCGGTCTCGGAGAAGGCCTTGATGCCCTCATAATGCGCCTTGGCACTGCCCATCATGCCCTGACGCCACCAGTTACGGATCGAACCCTCGGATACCGTTGCGCCATCGCGGTTAAAGCCATAAAAGGGACCAGACGGCACATCAAGGAAGAATTGCGCGCGATTGGCCGCAAGACCGGCGCGTAGACTATCCAGTACCTCGATTGGTACGCCATCGGGGCTCTGATCAGTCTTGACCATCAACGGCGGTACCGCACTGATCAGCACGGCCTTGGCGACACGCCCTTGCGGCTGACCATACTTGGCCACGTAACGCGCCACTTGGCCACCGCCTGTCGAGTGACCGACGTGTACCACATTCTTCAGGTCCAGATGCTCAACCACAGCGGATGCATCGGCTGCATAGTGATCCATGTCATGTCCTTCGCTCACTTGGCTTGAGCGCCCATGACCACGGCGATCATGCGCCACAACGCGAAAACCCTGCGCCAGAAAGAAAAGCATTTGCGCATCCCAGTCATCCGCACTGAGCGGCCAACCGTGATGGAAGAAAATCGTCTGAGCGTCACGTGGACCCCAGTCTTTATAGAAGATTTCAACACCGTCTTGCGTGGTGACGTATCCCATGTTTGCTTCTCCTGTTTTATGTTTATGCTGCTACGATCAGCGTCGCGGGTTTGACCGCGCTTTGACTCTAGTATTAAAGTACACTTTAAGGTCAATGCTTTTTGTAAGGTGATGTATGAAGATTGGAGAGCTCGCGAAACGCACCGGTTTGGCCGCCTCGCGTATTCGATTTTATGAGGCCTGCGGACTGATTCAAGCGGTCGAACGCAAAGCCAATGGCTACCGCGACTACCCGCCTGAAGCCCTCATGATTCTGGAGATCATCATCCGGGCCCAGAGCGCGGGTTTCTCACTGGATGAGATACGCCATATGTTGCCGATCTCTTCGAATGACACTTGGCAGCATGACAATCTGCTCGACGGGATCAAGAAAAAAATTGCGGAAATAGAAACCCTGCAACAACGTCTGGAGCACAACAAAGCACAATTATTTGGCGTCGTACAGATGATCGAAATGGGTATGGAGGGCATTCCCTGCGCTGACCGCCCCGCATGGATGTTGAATAACTTAAAAGAACAAGGGCTATTGGCAATGCTGAATATGCTCCCCACAAGCGCAGGCACATCCGAATAACGACGCCAAACTCATAACTGACGCAGTGATACCTGCCGCATCGACGCTATCCCAGTAGCTTGGCATCAACCCGGCCTACCCGTATCCTCATTGCACCGTCCGCCTCGGCCTGCGCCAGACTTGACCTTCAAGTTATCTTTAATCCTATAGTCTACTCAGACGAGGCGTCTGCATCTTGAGGTCTAAGTCACCTGACCGATTCATGACCATGGTCAGGTCTTCACAGCATCCCTTTCACGCTGTCGAATGCTCGTCTGAATACTTGAGGAACCCTGCTCAAGACCGGATTTGAGGTGAAGTATGAAAATTGGAGAATTGGCCCGGCTTACCGGCCTGTCAGCGTCGCGTATTCGTTTTTATGAGTCGAGCGGACTGATACAAGCGGCGGTGCGTAAAGCCAATGGCTATCGTGACTATCCGCCTGAGGCCGTGTGGTTGCTGGAGATGATTAGCCACGCTCAGAATGCCGGATTCTCACTGGACGAAATCCGGCATCTACTGCCAGTCGCACCCGATGCATGGGAATACGACACGCTGCTTGCGGGCCTGAAGCGTAAAGTCGACGAGATCGAAACCCTGCAAAGCCGACTGGCGCTCAACAAAGCACAATTGCACGTCGCGATCGACAGTATCGAAAGTGGTATTCTGAACCTGTCCTGTGTGGATAAACGGGAATGGATCTTTGATCGCTTGCGCAAGCTCGGACTCGCCTCTGGGTCAAATCTGCGGACGATTCATACGGACGGGGCGGACTGACACCACTCTCATAACCGTCCAGCATCACAAGAAAGCCGAGCAAACTTGCAAAAAAAAGGACCTTAAATAAATTTTTGATCAAAGCTTGACATTAAAGTTAACTTTAACATTATAGTATTTTCTCCAAGCGATGACACGACAGGTGATTGGCACGGTCTAAGTCGCTTATCCACGAGAAAGGTCAGCGAACATGAGTACACAACAGCAGTTTATTGACGTTGAATTTGGCACGCAAAAGGTAAAGGTACCGGCAGGGGGCTACTATGACCGCTTCCGCATGAATCCCGATCTGAATGTGGTGGCACAGGACCCTGCAGCCGGTAATATCGATTTCTTCCGCAGCATCCCCAAACAGCAGGTTGAGTCTCGCGTCGGTCCGATCTGGGCACCCAATTTCTATTACCGCACCAACAGCATTCAGCTCCTCATGCTCGCACCAATGTCCAAGCTGCGCGCCAAACTCCCTACACCGCTTGAGCCCTTGGAGCCTATTCCTGGCTACGGGCTCGTGGCGCTGACATTCTTCTCCTATGCCGTCTGTGATAACGATCCTTATGATGAAGTCTCGATCGCCGTGGTGATCCGTGAGCCCGGCGCACAAGGGTCGCATCTGCTGGAGCTCTTGAACGCCATGCGTCGTCGCAGCTTCTATGCGCATGTGCTGGCATTGCCGGTATCGACTGACATCGCACGCGTACGCGGCGTATACGGCTATCAGCTACCCAAATGGCTGACCGAGATTCAAGTCGGCATCGACAGAGAAGTCACGGCCCGTATCGCCGATACAGAAGGCAAGCCCGACCTGAGCCTGCAAGCCGCCTGCCCGCCGCTGGTCAAGGCCAAATCCGAATCCCATATGGAAACCAAGACCATGGTCCATCAGGTCGATGGCGTGTGGCAAGAGACTTTGGTCCAGTCCAATACGCTGGCGTATGGACAGCGCCTGTTGCCGCGTCACGTGACGCTGAAACGTCATGGCGGTCCACTCAGCCAGTTATTGGACGAACTGGGTGCAGGCACGATCCTGCGTCTCGACGTGGTCAAAGATGCGCAACTGGTGCTGAACTTGCCCAAGCCATCGGCTGCGCTGAGTCGTATATAGCAATCCAAATCCATTCGTCGATGTGTGTTTTTAAGTGAGGTGTGCAGATCGTGCATCTCAAACCCAAAAAACCTGAACGAGTCAAAACAAAATGAACATGAACTTTATGATTTATGGGGCCAACGGCTATACCGGCGAGCTGATCGCACGCGAAGCCGCACGGCGTGGTTTAACGCCGATACTTGCCGGTCGTAACCGGGAAAAGGTTGAATCCTTGGCACGTGAGCTTCAGCTCGAGAGCCGCGTTTTTGGTCTGGATGATGCCGCGCAAGTGGTCGAAAATATCAAGGGCTCGCAGGTCGTGCTGCACTGTGCAGGTCCCTTCTCTGCCACATCCCGACCCATGATGGCAGCCTGTATCAAGGCTGGCTCGCATTACCTCGACATCACGGGTGAAATCGATGTCTTTGA
>JASLEL010000261.1 GCA_030151145.1 Aquirhabdus sp.
AAATGGCGCGGCAAGATCGATAAAAGCAAAGGACAAGTGGTGTATGACGCCGAGGCCAAGAAAGGTACCGTCGATGTCACGCTACTGGTTGATAGCATTGATTTTGGTTTTGAGCCCATGAATGCCAAGGCCAAGAGCGCGGATATTCTGGATACGGCGCATTTTCCTGAGGCGACCTATCATGGGGACCTCGTGTTTGAGGGGGATCGGCCTGTGGCGGTCGATGGCAATCTGACGCTGCATGGCGTGACCAAGCCTGTGCGTCTGACCGTCAAGTCGTGGAAATGTGAAGCCAATCCGCAGGCCAAGCGCAAAACCTGCGGCGCTGATGCCTATGCAACGTTTAATCGTGGTGATTTTGGGATTGATTTTGGCAAAGATCGTGGCTTTGATCTGACGGTGAATCTGGCCATCGAGGTCGAGGGGGTACATCCGCTGGAGTGATCGCGCATGCTGTCCTGATTGTCTGCGTAAACTGATCGTCTCATGGACTCCAGCCAACTCGCGGTCGCTCTAAAGGGCGATTGCGAGTTTGTTTTTTCGGGTGCGTTGTGGGGTGTTACGTGGTGATCAGGGCTGTGGTGAAAAGCGAACAGCGTTTGTTTTTTTTACAACAATGTCGGCCTCGGCAATATAGACTAAAATTTAGTTAACATGATAAAAAGTAAATAAAAACATAATCTTAAATTTGTTTAATGCGCCGTGTCAGCGTGGCATGCCTCCTGCAATTCTTCTTCTGAGCAGACAAATTCGTTGTCTATACCCTGAAGCCCTTTGATGGGCCGGGCGGAGTTTTGGTTTTTATCAGGTTAGGAGAATTATATGAGCAAGTTTAATCGTGTCGTACTTGGTGTCGCTCTGGCACTGGTCATGAGCCCTGTGATGGCTGAGGAAGGCGGTGCAGCACCGGCGGCAGCGAAGGCACCTGCTTACACGGCTAAATCACCCAAACTGAGCCGTGCCCAGATTGATGCACTGCTTGCACATCCAGAAAATCTGGTCGTGGTCGATGTGCGTCGTCCAGATGAGCTGACCAGCATAGGTGGTTTTCCAGCGTACTTAAGCATTCAGTCCAAGGATCTGGCGAACGAGCTGGCCTACATCCCTCGTGACCGTACCATCGTGACGGTATCGAACCATGCGGCACGTGGTGGCGCTGCGGCAGACCTTTTGGCCGGTAAAGGCTTCAAGGTCGCCGGAGCTATTGGCGTTGAGGATTATGAAGCCGAAGGCGGCACGCTGATCAAGATCGCCAAGCCTGAGCCGAAGCCCGCAGCCGCAGGCAATGTCACCGCCGCAGCCGTGCATTGATCCGGTATTTTCTTTGATTTGATTGCATTCACTGATGAGTATCCCGCCATGAGCCGATTGATTGATTATGCCCAGCAGATTGAGAACTATCCTGCGGTTGAGGCGTTCCATGAGTCCCTTTATTTATTTCCGTTGGTCGAGGGAACGCATCTGCTCGGACTGGCATTTTCGGTGGGTATCCTGGCGATCATTGACCTGCGTTTACTGGGGTTGGCTTTCCGGGGCGTTCCCAAGGGATTGTTGCTGAAGCAGTTACGTCCATGGCTGTTGTGGGGATTCGGCGTCACCTTTGTGACCGGGCTGATCCTTCTGGCATCCGAAGCCAGCACGGCCATCAGTAATCCTGCATTTCTGTACAAGCTGGCGTTTATTGCACTGGCGGGCGTGAATGCTCTGGTGTTCGAGTGGCGGACGCGGCAAGAGGATCGGGCTGATGCTGCTGCTCATGCCAAGTCGCTTTCGGTTGTGGTTTTACCTGAAGCATCCGCTCAGCATGCGTCACAGCCAGCGCGATCTGCACGTTATGACCAGATTTCAGGAGGCGTGTCTTTGCTTCTGTGGATTCTGGTGATTGTGTCGGGTCGCTTGATTCCCTATCTCGCCAGTCATGCATAACCGTGCCCAGATAGAAGAGGAGTTTGTCATGAGTGTGATTGATTGGGTTCGCGCCTATGAAAAAAGCCCGGTAGGGGAATACATCAGCTCGCTGGATACCATCTGGGTCATCATTTTTCAGATTATCCATGTGTTTAGCATCCTGACGTTGCTGACCGCAGTGATTGTCTATGCCTTGTATGTCTGGGGCGGGATCAGCCTGTGGGTGGGGGCGCGGCAAGAGGCGCAAGCCTTGACCTCAACCGAGCTGATCCTGCTGAAGGCCGCACAATGGGGATTGGTTGGTGCGGTGGTGAGTGGTGTGGCTTTGTTTTTGACCAGTGCCGTGCATTACGCCACCAATCAGGCGTTTCCGATCAAATTGATCCTGATCGCGCTGACCGTGGTATTGCAGTTTGGTTTCTTTCGGACTTGGCGCGTGCGCGCATCGCGTGCTGGGCATACGGAGTTACAGGTGAGTCAGGTTGGTGACGGTGTCATCAGTTGGCAATTGCCGAAGCCTCGCTTTGCCTGGTCGGTGCGGCTCTGGGCGCTGGGCTTTGTCGTGCTGTGGTTTTTGGTGGGATTTGCCGGACGCGCCATCGGTTTTGTTTAAAACAATGCAAGACTGCGCCTAGTCGTTATTTAATGAAGAGAAATCTGATGTCTACAACGAAGCAACCTGTCGCACTGATCACGAGTCTGCTGCTGGCGGCAACGATTCTAATCGGACTTAATGCCTGTCATGGCCGTCATCACCATCAGGCGGCTGAGACGGCCAAGGTGGTTGATGGCAAGGCTGCTCAGGTTCCCGTCCCGATCGCGAGCATCTATGACGTCATGTCCAACATCGTCGATCCGAATGCCGATGAGATCTGGGATTCGGTTGGGACTGAGGTGACGAGCCATGGCGAGGTCAACCGTCATCCCAAGACCGATGCCGAATGGCTGGGCTTGAGGCGTAAGGCCATTACCTTAACCGAGGCAGCCAATCTGCTGGCACAAGCGGGGCGTCATGTGGTCAATCCGGGGCAGGTGACGGCGGATGCGCATATCCCGGGTGTGCTTGGGCCGCAAGGCATTGAGCAGGCTATTAATCAAGACTTTCCGGCGTTTCAGGCCAAGGCTGCGATCTTTCAGCAGGCAGCTGCCAAGACACTGCATGCCATTGACCAGCATGATGCCGATCAACTGGTGACAGTCGGTGGACAACTGGAGCGTGCCTGTGAGGGCTGTCATGTGGCGTACTGGTATCCCAAAGGGGCCAAGCCGGACCATACCTCATGAGTCCGGTGGTTTGATTTTAATGTTATTTAAAAAAAGGGGAAATCGTAGCGTGAAACATCTACAGACAATGGCGGCCGTCATGGTTGCATCAGGCGTACTACTGACATCGGCGGCATGGGCTGCTGATAGCGTACCGGCATCTGCGCCAGCATCCGCAACGCCAGCGACACCGCCACCACCCCCGCCACGTGGACCAGCGCTGACACTGGCTGTGGAGGCGGCACAGAAAGCACTCTCAACCTGTCAGGCGATCGATCAGAACGTCGCTGTGACGGTACTGAATGTCGATGGTTCGATCAGGGTCGTACTTGCATCGGACAAAGCCGCAGCCCGCGG
>JASLEL010000274.1 GCA_030151145.1 Aquirhabdus sp.
ATGAAGCGATATTGTGCACAGAAGCATATTGACAATGTTTGTTGTCAAATTTATATTACGACCCATTGTGGTGTTTTCCATCATCCCGATCATATGAGTGCATATAACGATGAACGTATTTAAAGGCAAAGTCGCCGCCATTACGGGCGCAGGTTCAGGTATCGGTCAGGCGCTGGCGCTGGGCCTTGCTAAAGAAGGCTGCAACCTCTCCCTGTCCGATGTCAGCGAAAAAGGCTTGGCCGCCACCGTTGAGCTGCTGAAGCCTTACAAAGTCAATGTCACCACCACCAAGGTTGACGTATCCGACCGCGCTCAGGTCGCTGCGTGGGCCAAGAGCACTGCCGAGCAGCATGGTCAGGTCAATCTGATTTTCAACAATGCCGGTGTCGCCATGGGCAGCACAGTCGAAGGCATGAGCTATGAAGACCTCGAGTGGATGATGAGCATCAACTTCTGGGGCGTGGTCTATGGCACCAAAGAGTTCCTGCCACTCCTGAAGAAAAGCGGTGACGGTCACATCATCAATATCTCGAGTCTGTTTGGCCTGACCGCACAGCCGACCCAGAGCGCTTACAACGCCAGTAAATTCGCCGTCCGCGGTTTCACCGAGTCGCTGCGTCAGGAACTGGATATGGAAAACTGCGGCGTCAGTGCGACCTGTATCCATCCCGGCGGTATCCGTACCAACATCGCCAAAGCCGCGCGCATGAGTGACAATCTGAAATCCCTCGGCATGGACCCAAGCAAGAGCATCGCCGCATTCGACAAACTGCTGCGCACCCCTGCCGACGAAGCGGCCCGTCAGATTCTGGACGGCGTGCGTCACAACAGCCGCCGTGTGCTGATCGGTAGTGATGCCAAGGTGCTCGACCTGATCCAGCGCGTGCTGCCACAGGGCTACCAAAAAGTCTTCGGCAAAGCGACCCAACTGCAAACCCGCATGCTGAACAAAAAGTCCGAAAAGAAAGCCAAACTGGCCGCCAAGTAATACTTTTTAAATCTATAACATACGACCGATATCCTCATCAAAAACACCACGCCTTGCGCGTGGTGTTTTTTATATGGAGCACGATCTCAAGACCTCCCATTTGCGGTGGTTTTTTATCCACCACATCACAGTGTTCACATTTTTTCGTTTATACTCATGGCATACAGGGCGTGTGTTGATACACGTCTCGCTCACCCTATCACGGATGTCATCCATGCTCAGGCCACTTGCCTTTACGGTGTTTTTTGCCAGTGTCGTGTTCGGCTGGATCGCGATGGGCATGAGTGCGGCTACGGCGGGCATCAGCCTGTGGGATGGGGTCACAAGCCTTGCGGCCTGCCTCGTCGGCTGGTATATCGCCGATGCACTGTCGGGCCTTGTGCATATGTACATGGACTATCGTCCTTGCACTGAGGGTGTGGGCTTGGGCGAGCTGTTCTTTTATGACGGTTGCCGTGAGTCTGAGGATTACTTGAGCAAACGCCGCCTCGCCATGAGCAAGATTGGCTTTTTTGAGCGTGTGGTGTTTGACTTCAAGAATCACCATCCGCGCCCGATGGCTTTGGGTCGCCGCAGCTTTATCTATCAGACCACCTCGATCATGGTCTTTGTCTTTCCACTGTCGGTCGCGCTTGATCTCGCCACTGTCTTTGGGGCACTGCCGATATGGCTCTCGATGGGCCTGAATGTCACCCTGCTCGGCATGATCATGTCGCAGTATTTCCACGGCGCGCTGCATCGCGATGACAACCCAGCCATCATCGGTCTGATGCGGCGCACGGGCTTGCTGATGACGCCTGCCATGCACGACATCCATCATGCGACACTGGATAGGGACTTCGCCACCAATAGCGGCTGGTCCAATCCACTCATCAATCATGTGTTCAACTACTTCCGTCGCCGCGGCCATATGGACCCCAGCGGTCTGGAGCCACGCTGAATCAGCGCGTGAGTGTCTTAAAGTTCAGAGCTGCCTCAGGCGCACAGGTCAACTGTGAGAAAATCCCCGTGATCTCGCCCCGTAGCCGCTGTAACTCCTGAATTTTGTCATCGATCTGCTGTAATTTTTCATGTAGCCGTGCCTCGACCTCACCACGACTCAGTTCGCCATCGACCAAGCCCGGTAAAATATCGACGATCTCCTGCAGCGAGAAGCCTAGCGTCTTGGCTGTGCGGATAAAACGAATACGGGCGACATCGTCCAGCGTATAGCTGCGATAGCCATTGTCCTTACGCAGGGCCGGCTTAAGCAGACCTTGTTTTTCATAATAACGGATCGTATCGGTGGTCATGCCACTCTGCCGCGCCAGTTGTCCGATATTCATTACGCCTCCTCACATTTCAAGCTCAACGAGACATTCACTCCTCAAGCGACATCCTGCGATATACCGCTTGACCTTGGAGTCTACACCAAGGTTTAGCATATTGCTTGACCACTTCTACAGAGGTCATCAGAGCGACTCATCCCGTAACGCCTTTTGAGGAATTCAGTATGCATACCGCACAATATCAACGCATCGTCCGCGCATCAGCCCTGTACGATCTCATCGTTACCCTGCCCTTTGTCACACCATGGAGCTTTCAGATCATCCATCAGTTGCTGGAGCAATTGGCACCGACTCCGGCCTTTAGCTCGACCCATGTGCTGTTTGTTAATCTGTTCGGCTCGATCGTGATTGTCTGGTCTTTGTTGCGCCTACGTCATCCGGAGCCGCTGTTTGGCTTGTACGATAGCATGGGGCGGGGATTGTTCTCGTTCTGGTTTATCTATCATTTGCTCACGGGTAACATCCATCCGGTGACATGGCTTTTTGCCGCATTTGAGATCTGCTGGGGCGTGGTTCAGCTTTATGGCTATCTGCGTCTGTATCCGCATACTGATCATATGACGCATGAACACGCCTAAAAAGCGCCGTCAAAGATCGTTTTGCTTTATGCTAGCGCTCCTCAAATCCATGCAACCTTGAGGATCACGCCAATGACCAGCCACGAAACCGATGCGGCATTCTGGGATCGCGCAGATGCGATCCTGAATCTCGCCAATCAGCAATGCGATACCGTCCCGCGTGGGCAGGTCAGCTCATCCCTGCTCTACTCGGCGGCTCGCTTTAATGCCTTTGTCGTCGCATCCCACGCCAAAGACAGTGCCAAAATGGCTGCTGATCGCGACGAGGCCGTTGCCTATTTCACCGCACAATACAAGATGATGCTGGAAGAGAATCTGGACAACTTCATCGCCCACTACGATGAATACATCCGACGCTAAAGGATGGGCCTGATTTCAGTGCCGTTTTGGTTTATGCTAGCGGCCTGTCAATCATCGACCAAGCATAGCTATGAAAATCCTCGCCGATCTGGACCACGACCTCCCTCGCACCCGCCGCCTGCGCAAAAAACTGCGTGTGGGCGAGTTCCGCGAATACGGCCTGCACTTTGACTTTACGCTGGATGAGAGCAAAATTGATTTCGATAGCGCGCTCAATCAGTGGATCGACTTTGTCGAGAGTCAAAACTGGGGCTTTGGTGGTGGCGGCATGAGCGACCAGATCTCGGGCTTTGTCACCCAGTTTGCCCGTGGCAGCCTGACGGAGAAAGATCAAGCCGCCCTAAAGGCATGGTTTGAAGCACAAGCGTGGATCCAGACTTTCACCGTCAGCGATCTGGTCGATGCTTGGCACGGCTGATGCGACCCATGCAAAAGGTTGTTTGAATGATGCACTGATCTGTGCATCACTCAATGCATCATCAATGCATCATCAGTGCATCAACGGCGGCGCAATGTCAGACTCAGTCTCACGCTGCGCCATCGCACGCGCCACCACCCCGCGATACAGCGCCAGATAGCCGCCCATCATCACGATAAACAAGCCCCACAGACCCACCACGCCATGATGCTCATAGAGCCATGATGATGCCTCAAGCACAAGCGCATAGACCACCGTGATCAGCATCCCGACCGCAGCTCCGACGACGCCAGTCTTGCCGGGGATTGAGGTCATGACAAAGCGATACAGCACCGCCATCCCAAGCCCCTGCGCGAACGAAAAACAGCTCATCGCAACGATCAGCGACACCACCAGCGTAGACGACCAGAGCACCGCAGGCAGCATGGCAACGAGCCCCGCGCCCACCAGCCATGCGGCCATATGAATCGGCCGATCCAGCGGCCAGCGGTCGGCGACTTTCATGACGAAGATATTTCCCAAGATCAGCATGCCAATGACCGGCACCTGACACCAGCCATACTGAACTGGATTCATGCCGAGATCCTTCATCAGGATCACAGGCGACAGGCCGATCCAGAGGATGACCGGAATGCCGAACAGCGTAGTGCATAGCGCGGCTTTAAAGAAAGTCGAATCGGCAAACACACTGCGGTAGTCCGCCCAGATATTACCGAGTGACAGTCGTGGCATATCATCCGTCAGCACCCGCGTCTCAGGCATATAGCGATAGAGGCCGATGACACTCAAGACCGCAACTACGGCGATGCTGATAAAGCTCGCCTGCCACGACCAGATCGAGACCACCGCCGCACCCACGAGTGGACCGATGAGCGGTGCCAGCAGCGCGATATTGGCCATCATCGCCATGACCCTGACCGCAGCGACATCCTCAAAAGCCTCCTGAATCGCAGCATAGCCAACCGCGAGGATGTAGCACAGCCCCACACCCTGCAGCATACGCAGGCCAATAAAGCTCTCGATATCCCACGCACCCAGAATCAGGATCAGTGAGATCAGGAACATCACCGCGCCCACCAGCATGACCGGACGACGTCCGATACGATCCGACAGCGGACCGAGCAGCCACGTCAGGAGCGAGCCACCGACAAGGTATGCCGTCAAGGATCTCGCCACCCACTCAGGCCCCGCCGAGAAGTCGTTAATGACTTCGATCATGCCGGGCTGCACCATATCGTTGCCGATATAGACACAGAATTCATAGAGCACGAGCGCGAGGGGAAAGAGGATGGTCTGACGATTTAGCGTTGTGATTTTTTGCATAGTCATAGTTGTAGAGGCCAGCGTACGGCCCCGGATCACTCTTAATTTAGTTCAATTGGTCAAGAATTATAGCGCAATTTGATGACATTTTGCGCAAGCAGGCACGATGATCTGGGGGTTAGGGCCGCACTGGTGGTTGCTGATGCTGATCCTCTTGCTCTGCGACCGCAGACAGAAAATCGCGAAATAGCTTCCACTCAGGATCAGGCTGGGACACCGCCTTAAAGGTATAGTCCGGATATGCCGCCATCACGTCACCGATGACCTTCTGTAAAGTATCGGCATTGGCGATATAAAAAAACGACGTCATCCGCCCTCTCGACACCATATTGCCAGCATACACCGCATCTAGCTTGGTCGTCATGGCCGTGGCGACCTTACCCTCAATCTCAAAGACCTTGGCCGATTCATCATGATCTGGCAGACCAACATCGGTCGGATGCAAAAGCTTCAGCGCAAACAAGGCCAGCGTCGGACGCTGTGTCATGGGTGCCACATTGCGCAAGCCTTTATTGATCAAAAATGCCGTGGGGTGGTCCTCGATCCTGACCAGATACGCGCCAAAACTCTCACGCGATGAGGATGCCGCTTCGGACGTCGTCGGGCTATCCTGCGCGGATCCCTCATGTGCCCATGTCGAAGCCGCGAAACCAACCCCTAAGAGACCACATAAGCCGATACGACATAAAAAAATTTTCATCACAGGCACTCTCCACCAAACGCGCATAACACTCTTGCACACCCACCCATAAAAAACGAGCCCCCAGCCCGCTTTTCTCATCAAGATCGACCACGCAGTTGCATCCCCAGTTCCTTCGACTGATTCAGCACTTGTCGAATCAGTTGATCCACATCGGTGCTTTTGTCATCCAGTTGATGGTCGAGCATGAGCTGGCTTAGGCCATGCACCAGCCCCCACGCATGAATCGCAGACAGCGTCACTCGCGTATCATCGACCGGCAGCTCCAGTGCCGCCGCCATGCCAAAGTTCAGATTGGCAAAGGCCGCGTTGGCGGCACTGTTTTTTTCCTCGCTCACATTCGCTGCAGCGAACGCACCGAACATCAGCCGAAACAGCCCCGGATTGTCCCGCGCAAAGTGAATATAAGCCAGCCCGGCCGCCAGGAAAACATCCGCAGCAGATGCCTGAGCCTGTATCGCCGCCATTTGTGCGCTCATCTGTACCGCCGTCAAGCGGTTAAAACCCTCGGCAATCATCGCCAAGAGCAAATCATCCTTACTCGGAAAATGCCGATATGGCGCATTGGCCGACACCCCCACCTGCCGTGCGAGCTCACGCAGGCTAAATGCCTCCCCCACACCCGACTCCAGCATTAGAAGTCCTGCCGCCAGCAAGACATCGCGCAGATTGCCATGATGATATTTGCCATCGGTGACGGGGTCTTTCGCTTGCACAGCCTTATCTTGTGCGCCATCGGATGAGGACACGGGGGGATTTACATTTTCAGAATGATCATATGTTGACAATGCACACATCCGAGCGTATAACGTATTTAGATAATGTTGACAGTGTACACAGCACCGCATTGTCCTGCAATCCGATCCAGTATCACCCGCCTCATTCTACATGCCGTATACCGCTACCCAGACACGGAGACGATCATGAAACAACTCGAAAAAAGCATCGGCTGGCTGCTCAGACAAACCAGCAAACTCGCGCCCTATGAGCCGCATAACCGCTACCTCGAAGGCAACTTCGCCCCCGTCGCAGGCGAACGCAGCAGTACCGAACTTCAAGTCACGGGGAGTATTCCGGCCGAGCTGTCAGGCGTCTATGCCCGCATCGGACCCAACCCGATCAGCGTCAAAAACCCCGGCCAATATCACTGGTTCACCGGAGATGGCATGGTGCACGGCATTCGTCTGGCAGGTGGTCGCGCATTATGGAGCCACAACCGCTATATCGGCACCAATGACGTACAGGCCCAGCTTGGGCGTGATCCGCTGCCTGGTCCGCGTCGCGGCGTGTTTGATACCGTCAATACCAATATCATCCGTCATCAGGGCCGCAACTGGGCATTGGTCGAGGCTGGCCCCTATCCGGTCGAGCTGGATGGCGAGCTGAACAGCGTCCGTCATGGACTGTTTAACAGCGATGTGAACAGCAGCTTTACCGCCCACCCGCATGCAGACCCTGCGACAGGCGAGTTGCACGCGATCTGCTACGACGGCACCTCAACCAGTCACATCCGCTATCTGTGCATCGATGCGCAGGGGCAGGTTGCCCATGAGGTCAAGATTCCGGTCAAGCATGGTCCGATGATCCACGACTGTGCGGTGAGCAAAAGCCGCGTGGTGATTCTGGACCTGCCAGTGACTTTCTCGACCAAAGCACTGCTCACGGGCAGCAACTTTCCCTATGCGTGGAATGCCAAGCACCCAGCCCGCATCGGCCTCTTGCCCAAACGCGGCGCAGCCACCGATATCCGCTGGTATGACATCGATCCCTGCTTTGTCTTCCATACCTGTAATGCTTTCGATCTGGACGATGGCACGCTTGTGGTTGATGTCGTGGTACATCGGCGGATGTTTGACCAGTCGCGGATCGGACCTGAGGCCGAGGCTCGCGTGAGCTTTGAGCGCTGGCAACTGAAGCCCAATGCCACCCGCGTCGAACGCACCGTGCTCTCGACCCAAGGTCAGGAGTTCCCGCGCTTTGACGAACGGCTAGCGGGGCAAAAGTACCGCTATGCTTACACCATCAGCGCTGAGAATATTCAGGACCTGAAACCCAATAGCCTGATCCGCTACGATCTGAATACGGGCGAGATCCTTGAGCGCAGCTATGGCTCAGGCAAGATCACCGGCGAGGCGGTCTTCATCCCGCGCACCCCGACCTCGGCTGAGACCGATGGCTGGCTGATGTCCTTCGTCCATGATGAGCATGGCGGCAATACGGCGCTGGTGCTGGTGAAAGCCGATGACTTTTTGGGCGACCCGCAAGCCGTGATCGAGCTGCCTTATCGCGTGCCGCTGGGTTTTCATGGCAACTGGCTGGCGGATTGAAAATATATCTCTATAAAAAAACGCCCTGATTCGGGCGTTTTTTTACATTGAAAGCTTAGGCCAACAGCAGATCGCAAAACCAAAATCCTTTAGTCTCAACCTTGGATTCGCAGACATACTGATCATCATCTGAATCTGTGGGCGCCCTCGCGATGGGCTTGGGTAGCGGCTTATAGACGATCTCACCACGCGTGATCCGGATCGGCTGCCTATAGATCGGCCCGGCATGGCAGAACGTATGGTACTCGCCATTTTCTCCGCAGGGATCTACCGTATCGGGCAAATCGCGGATAAAAGTAGGGTCAATCTCTCGTCCCGCCCACGACTCATCCAGATAGCCATCGTTGATACAGCAGGTGATGGTGGCAAAGCCTTGCGCGACAAACGACTGGATTAGCGCAGCAGTATCCGCATGCCAGAGCGGAAACACCGCAGTCAGGCCCACTTTAGCCAGTTGCCGCTCGCGATACTCTCGCAAATCCTGCAGGAAAATATCACCAAACACCACATGGGTTACGCCCTGTGCTTTGGCCTGCTCAAGCCCGGCAGTCATCTGCTCTTCATATTCTTCATTGCTCCCGGCACGGACCCAGACCTTGATCAAGGGCAGTCCAATGGCCTCGGCTTGCGCATCCAGCAGTTCCTCGCGCACACCATGCATCGAGATGCGACCGAAATCGGCATTCAGCGTGGTCAGCAGTGCTACGACTTCGTATTCATCACGAGCGCGATAGAGCGCCATCGACGAGTCTTTACCGCCACTCCAGCACATCAGGGCTTTGGGTTTCGGGTGTGAGGATACAGCGGTAGACATGACTGAAACTTCCAATACGGTCGGCTTTAAAAAGGAGGTGAAAAAAGATATGGGATGTGTCTTATTTTTTTACGCCAATGGTTTTTTCACATTGACGTGCCCAAAGGGACAGTTGCGACAGGCATTACCACAACATTCGCCGCGCTTGAGCAGATACCAGCGCGACAGGACCCACAGGCCATTT
>JASLEL010000290.1 GCA_030151145.1 Aquirhabdus sp.
ATAGTGAAAGCACGCGGATAGATGAGGCTATACCGTCACCTGACGGTCTGACTGCGTCGCATACCCACATCGTATCGCCATCAGAGCCTGCCGACTTAAGTGACGCCGTCACGATGCAGATCGCCCGTGACCAAGATGATCAACAGGAGCTGCATCACGTCCATCCGCAAGACGGTCCGCACAGCCATCCGGTGGTCGCTGAAATTTTGGCGTTGAATCCCGGTCAGCTCTTTAAAGCCGCAGGCAAGGCCGCCACCCGTAAAGCATGGCAGTGGTTTCAGCAATCCGACGCATCATCACCAATCACCCTCGCGACCAACCGCCTCACCATCCACCTGACGAGCCTTGCGACCGATGTCGTTTACCTTGCGCATGGCGGATACGATGGCATGCTCTCGGAGGCCAAAGCCAGTGAACGGCGCGCACTGCATTTGCTGGCACTCGCCGAGGTCTGCAGGCAGCATCAGCAGACTTGGCCTTGGCCGGATATGGACTCATCCGCCCAGAGCGCTGATCCAGACCAGTTAAACAGCGACGAACTCGCACTATTGCAGGCCATTCGTACCATCAGCCATGAGCTCCTCGCACAGGGGCTCTCGCATGTGAGTCAGAGCAGTGCTACCGAACTGCGCATGCTCAATCTCTCAGCCCGCGCAGAAGGTCTGCCGATGCTGGCTGGGCATCTACGGACCTTAAGCGGTTTCGTCAATCAACTGGCTGAGCGCAGTGATCATATCAGTGAGCGGCAAGCCCTGCTGCAATTGGCGCGCATCCATGCCCTCTCCACCGCCTTAACTCACGCAACAGGCGAGCAACGACGCAAGCTCCGCGGTCTGGTCCGCAGACTCTATCAGGCGGGTACCGATGACAGCTTATGGCTGATGCCGCTCGGCGGGCATTGGTGGACCACCGCCGGTGGCGCACGGGGCCTGACTTTAAGCTTCTGGGAGAGCGAGCAACAGACGGTGCTGGATCTCACACTGGCGCGACCTGATGCTCAAGATCGCGGCTTTCAGCCGGATGCCGTATGGCGACATCATGCAGTATGGAAACAAACCCCGCAGCAACTGTGCCTGAGCGCGCTCACCCTGCATCACCCCCGTTTGTCTGATGACGGCAGACTGAGCGCTAGCGCAGAGAGCTTTGTGCATCGCGACCCCCTGCCGACAGCGGACGATCCGCGCGCACAGCAGATGGGAATCCCGGCATGGGCGGATATACACCATGTGCTCAGAAGTCAGGCCAGCCTGACCAGCCCCCTGCCGACCCGGTTGCTATTGCGACCGACACGTCACGATACGCCGGTGTTTGATGAGGTACGTCAAGCGCTCTTGTGGACTGTCTATGACGCACACGGCCAAGCCCTTGTTTTAGAAACGCCCTATCACGCGCAAAGCCAGCATAAGATCAGCCAGATCGAATTGTGTTGCAGTGAAAAAATCAGCATACATGCCATCCTGACCTCCGTACAGATTGATGATGGCCGCATTCGCCTTGAGCCCGTCTCACTACTCAGGATCAATACACACCGGCAGCTGTCGATCTTTTCGCTGGATTTCGATGTACAGAAAGCCAGTAAAGCCGGTTGGGTCGGTCCGATCATGGCACGTATTTCCCGTTTGCTGACCTCCAAACCCAATACGACAACCACCGTAAACCTGAGTCTCAGCAAACGCCTGTGTGAGCCTGTACTGGATGTCTTTGAATCACTGGCGTGTACAGGGCGGCAGCAGCTCTCGGACTATCAGCGCGAAACGCTGATCATCCAGACCGATCTCGCCCGCGCTGCCGGCATCGAGGTCCTGGCAGCGCACTTGCTTGATCTCACGCAAGCCATGCGGATCACTCCAGAGGGATTGCTGGAGACGAGTCATGTGATTGATCGACTGCTGCGTTTGGAAATGCAACTGTCCGGCTGAGATGGTTTTGCTGAGATGGCTTTATTGAATCGATGAGATGACATGAATCACCACATGAAAAATGACACCACAGCGGTGTCATCAGGCCATGTCATCGTCTGTCACTGACCGACGCCCAATCCCGAATTTGCCCACACGGTCCCTCACATCTCATGTGTCTCCTGACGACCTCACCGTCAAACGACGCATCCACTGTCATGAAAGATCAAAAAAGCTGTCATACATTGTATGGCAGCTTTTTTTAATGCGGCAGTGAAAGCATGTACAAGATCCATCGATAGCCCGCACGCGTCGTGCCCTGTGGGCGGCATGCATGGCGGTACACCTGCCATCAGCCCGATCGACGCCCCCCAAGCACGCTTGAGGATGGTGGCATTCAACACAAAATTCACTGTATGATCAGACCTATAATGCACACAAGGCAACTCCCCGATGGATCAGATTGAACACGCTGCAGGCATCATCAGAGCGCGCATCAAGACCGCCACTCAAGGCTTGATCGGGCGCGAACAGATCGCCGAACTCATCATGCTGGCCGCCGTCGCCCAAGAGCATCTGCTCGTCATCGGTCCGCCCGGCACGGCCAAAAGCGCCATCGTGCGTCGTGTCGCCACCGCACTGGGCGGCAACTACTTTGAATACATGCTCGGGCGCTTCACCGAGCCCAATGAGCTGTTTGGCACCATTGATCTGCAGAAACTCAAATCCGGGACGGTCGAAATCGACACCACCGGCATGCTGCCCGAAGCCGAAATCGCCTTTCTAGACGAAGTGTTCCTCGGCTCGACCGCCATCCTCAATACCTTGCTCGGTATCCTGAATGAGCGCACCTTTCGCAAAGGCCATACCCAAAAAATCTGCCCCCTGCGCATCTGCGTCGGTGCCGCCAATGGTCTGCCTGAGGATGAGGCGCTGGCGGCCTTTGCGGATCGCTTTCTGCTGCATGTCTTCGTCAAGCCAACGCCCGATCATCTGCTGGAATCCTTGCTCGAAGGCGGATGGCAATCAGAGTTGCACCCAGTCACCCACGGTCAGGGACTGGATGCGGTGATCTTTCTGTCGGATGCCATCCGGCAGGTCGATATGACCGCGGCGCGCGAGCATCTTGCGCAAGCCATCCGCACCCTGCGACAAAAAGGCATCACGCTCTCTGATCGCCGCATCGTCAAGAGCCAGCGCCTCATCGCCGCCGCCGCCGTCCTGGCGGGTCGACAAACCGCGTTGATCGAAGACCTGTGGCCCCTGCTCTATGTCCTGCCGACCGAAGCCGCGCAGCTTGCCGGACGCGACGCCTTAAAAGACATCCTCGCCCACGCCGCCAACCGCCATTTGCATCAGGCAGTCGAATCCATGGTACAGCAGCCCAAATCCCGTGAGTCGCGACTGCTCGAAGAAGCGCAGGAACTCTGTCAGGCTGCTGCATTTGACGCCAGCAAGACCGAGTCTCTCCTCAAAGAAATCGATGCCAATTTCAGCACCGCGCAGTTGCCCGCGCCCTTGGCACAGGCCCGTCAGCAGCTGATGGCGCAACTGCTCCTGCTGGACCAGCCCGCCCCCATCGTGCAAACCATCACGCCATGAGAACGCTTCACTGGCAGCACACCGCGATCGCGCCCCATCCGCAAGGGGCCGTCATCTGGCGACTTGACCGGATACGCGTCATGCAGCGGCTGCTGAGCGATCCTGAGTCCGTGCTGACGCAACTCCAGATCGTCCTCACCGAGGACTGTCTGGTCATTCTGGGTGATCACGCGATCCTGCCGTGGTTCGACGGGATTCAGTACATTGCGCCCAGTCAGGAGGCCCCCGAACTCTGGTTGCCGACCCAGTTCAGCCCAACGCTGGCCCTGCCCCTGATTGCGCAGGCACTCATCGCGCGCCACGATGCATCACCGCTCCTGTTGCTGCGGGAGCCGGCGGCAGTCATTGCGCTCACCAGCCGGCAGTCACTCTCCATGCCACTGCTCCACGCCCTGCTGGAGCAACTGTCATGAATGCAGTCTCGGAACGTTTTCAACTGTGGCGCGAATGGCTGGAGCAGTTTGATCCCTTACTCGCACAGCAACTGGGCGATCTGCTGCTGGAGCTCGACAGCCTACTGCCGGTTGCCAAGGCAACGCCAGATCGGGGCAACAGTGAGTTTGACGGCTTTGATGGCATCATCAACCGGGGCCTGTATACGCGCCTGCTCACATCCGAATGGGCGCTGGCCGAAGTGTGGCCCGATGAATTCCTGCGCCGCGCCAGCATGAACGAGCATCTGTTCTTTGCCCCCAAATGGCATGATCCGCGTCAGCATCAGGAAGGGCTGATGATTTTTGATGCGGGTCCGCATCAGTTGGGCGCAGCCCGTATTTTTCATGTTGCGATCTGGCTTGTGCTCATGCAGCGCGCACGCCAGCAGGGATCGCCCTGCCACTGGGCCATCGCGCAGCAGCCCGGCAAGATCTACGACTTAGCCGACATCGCAGGCCTAAAGCAACTGCTCCAGTCTCGTTCACTCGTCGCCATGAATGCCGAACTAGAAGCAGAATGGCAGCAGACGCTCGCGACCCTGCCAGCGCTCAGCGAAGTCTGGTGGATCGGTGCCGACCATCGTATTTACCCGATCCCCGCGACGCTGGCACCAAACCAGATTCAGCTGAGTCACGCCTATCTGACCCCGCAGATCACGCTCGATATCAGCGCTGCAGGCGTCAGACGCCAAAAAACCTTTGCCGAGCCCGACGGCATGCCGTTTCAGCGCCTGCTCAAAGGTCATTTCCGGCGTATCCCGGAGATCAAGGATCAGGAGACGACGGGCGCAAGCGTGGTGTCCCTGCATCAGTCGATCTTTGCCTCAAGCTCAGGTCAACATGTGGCGGTCCTGCTGCGCAATCACCGCGCCCTGGTCTGGCGTATCCCGATCACGGCTGAGCATAAAGTCAAACGGGCCGGCAGCCAACGTTGGCCGCAGCATGGCGAACTGCTCACGGGGGTCTTTAATGGCAAAAGTTTTGGCGGGCTGATCGCTGCCAACACGACGTTACAAGCCTGGTCGCTGCCGCACTTCGCCCTACTGAACAATCACGACTTCACGATTCAGTACGGGCTGATGAGCAAAATGCAGAGCGCTTATCTCCGTCATCAGCAGCATGCCCGGCTGTATGTGGTCGATCACAAGCGACAGCTGCATCTGTGGACCAAAAACCAGCATCAAGAGGTCACCCACGAAACCATACAGGGCCATGTGTTTGCCCTGTATGCACGCTCCGATCTGAGCCTGCTGTATGCCTATGCAGAGCTGCATCGCATGGTGATCACCTATCTGGAGCTGCGGCAGAACAGCACCATTGGTGACATCGCCAACCACTATATTGATTTGGATAAATTAAATATCCGCAACCCCGGCAAAGTCCTGCTCAACAAACGCGCGATCCGCAGCCGCCACTCCCATCAGGCCTGGGCCATACTGGATCAGGCCACACAGATCTGGTGCATGGGCACCACCGGCAGTGAGCAGGTCACTCGCGTACAGATCGCCAAAAAAAGACGTATCGCAGCCCTGATTCAGGACAGCACCGGCACACCGGCACTGGTCGTCCTGAGTGCCGAACTACGCACGATCCAGCTCGTCTACGCCAATCACCGGAACCAGCATATCCATACCGAGAGCACTGAAATCACCCATCTGGAAGCGACCGATCAGCACCTCTTCTGGATCACCCAGAGTCAGGACCTCCACATCTGGTCGCTGGAGCAGGGCCTGCTCCTCACCACGATCTCACTGACGGAGGCGCCATGACCGTCATTCACGCGCCCTTGTGGCAGGGTTATCAGCATATCCAGGCGCTGTGGTTCTCCCATCAGCTGTATCCCGAGCACCTGCGTCAGCAGCACATACTGGATTACTGGCAGACGGGATCAGTGGCCTATCGCTTTCGCGATGGCGACCTCCTGCTGTGGCGACAGGCACAGTCACTGCGCTGTGAGTACACCCCGGGTCTCGCCCTGTGCAAACTCGGCAGCGTCCTGACCAGTGCACCCTTTACCGCAAGCGAGATCAAGCGATTAGGCCCTGCAGATGCCTATATCGTGACGGGTGCCGAAGCCCAGCGCCTCTACTACACCGATGCGATGCGGCTCAAGCCCTATGAATGGATCGATCTCTCGGCCTATCCCTTACAAGCGGCGATCCTGCTGCCATCAGCACCACAGATCCTGCCTGAGTTAGTCGTACCTGAGCAGGCACCCTCGATCCATCGACTATTTGCAGGCACCATTCCTGAGCCTGCCGCTGAGCGTAACCAGATTCTGCAGCAGCTCGCAACGCAATCCACGCCATCCGATCACAGCGCGCTGAGCCCGCGTACGGCCACGGCGATATCGCTGGTCACGAGCATTACCGGATTGCTCATGGCGGCCTTTGCCAGCGTCTTTCTCCTGCCGATATTCCTGCGCCGCAGCAGCCCGGGGCAGTCCGTCGCTACCACGACACCACAACCGGCACAGCAACCGGCATCGGCACCAGCGGCAGCTCAAGGCCCAGCCACACCTGCCAGCCCATCGAGATTTCAGAAATGGCTGGAAAAACTGCACATGCTGACGGGGCTTTCCCGGCGCTTTGACCAGCAGCATACGGCCTATATGAAAAAAATGCTCCAGATGTTTGAGCAGGGTGAGCTGGATGAGGCCCTCAGGCACGCCATCCCCTTAGGCAATGCCGGAGATATTTCACTGGGTAAATCCGCCGGGAAGCTCGCCCCGCGCCAGCACCTTGAGATCTCATCCGGGCGCAAGGCAGTCGGTGGACTGCTCAGCGCCCACCCGGACCTGCACGCCTATCTGGAGCGGATCTACCAGCAAGCCTATGATCACTACGATCATATCGGCGACATCGATAAAGCCGCCTATATACTGGCAGAGTTGCTCAATCGCAAACAAGCCGCGCTCGATTATCTGGAAAAACATCAGCGCTATGCGCAAGCCGCCGATCTCTGCGTCAACTGGCAAATGTCGCCCACCATCGCGATCCGGCTCTATCTGCTGGCAGGCAACATCGCGCAGGTCAATCTGCTGGGCACCACCACCCACTGCTTTGCCGCAGCCATCCACAGTCTGGGCGACCGACACCCCGAGCACGTTCGCACGCTACGCCGACTCTGGGCCGAGCATCTGATCGAGCAAGGCTTCTGGTTACAGGCGGTCGATGCCATTTGGCCCGTGCCGGAGGAGCGTGAACGGGCGATTCAATGGCTCAGGCAGGTCGAGCAAGTCTATGGTGAGCTGGGCCTTCGAGCATGGCTGCAGCGTCTCATGCTGGAGCCTGAGCAGTGCGCACTGGAAATGGACCGGGCCCTCGCCCTGTGCCAGCAAGACTCGGCGGCTTTTCATCGCGCCATCGCCCTGATCTTTGCGCTGCAGCAGCAATACACCACACCCCCTCCCGCCGCACTGATCCATCTATGGACCCCGTTCCTGCTGGCAGACTGGCAACAAGGCAAGCTGCAGCTTGCGCCCAAAGAACTGCGCAAGTGGGTCGACTGGAGTCAGAACGCCTTACTGCGTGCCGACCTGCCCAAGATCAGCGCGCAAGAGTCCGCCTCAGCACAGAGCCAAGCGCAGTGGGCACACACTGAACTCAAGCTCGACGCGCCCGATCCCGGTCTATGGCACCTGCATGACGTGATGCCCCTGTCCTCTGGACGCACGCTGCTGGCGCTGGGTGAGTCCGGTCTGGTGATGATCGATGATGCACAGCAGGTCCTGCTGCGCTTTAACATGCCTGCATTTCGCATCGTGCTCGCCGACAGTCAGGAGGTCGCCCTGCTGCTCACCCATCGCGCCGAAGGCTGGCTGGTCTATCGGGTGGACCTCGTCACGGGCGCATCCAAAGCGCTGGGACTGACCGACATCGATCACTATGCGCCGACCTTTGATGGCATGTCATGGCTGGTCGCCAAGGATCAGACCCTCCAGATCGTAGATACACGCGCATCTGCACGTCAGCTCTTATTTGCGCCCACGGCCACATCTGGCGTGATCCGCCAGTTAGGCCGTTATGGCAACACTGAAATCGTCATCTGCGAATCCGCATTCGGATGCACCGTGAGTCATTATCAGCCGCCGTATCGACGGCTGAGCTATGACGAAACCCTGCCACGTCCAGCCACCGGCCCTGACCAATGGTTACGTGTCCATAAAGGTCTGGTGGCGGTTCATTTTTATGCCGACCCTGCGACCGAGGATCTCTGTCTGCTGTCTTGCGAGCGATCCATGCGGCAACTGGCTCAGATGGGCAACGACATCCGCCTGACCAAACCCCCTCATCTCGCTGAATTTGAGCATGCCTGTGCCTATTGGCTGCGCAACTGGTACATCATCCGTCTCGACTACCCTCAGCACGCGATCTGGCTGGGCTACCATGCCTCAAGCACGTCACCCAAGCTGATTCTCAACTGGCAAGACGCAGATGATCCGACATTTGCGCATGTCGAGGGTCTGTGGACTTTCTTTGATCAGCGCGGACGCTATATCCGGATTGAGGAAAATACCTTAAAGGTCCAGCATGTGACGCTGACCTAGCGGAGCAGGGGCCAAATGCAGGTTGATGACACCCGACGCTTGCTGATGATTGATAGGGCGTAAAGGAGTGCATGAGATGCAGCATGATCGGCTAAAGTCCATCCTGCGCTCGCAGACATGCGACCATTGACCAGCATGCTGCAGAGATATGCGGATAGCTTGCAAAACACGACCGTTGGTCTACACACATCCAGAAACTGATAGGGAAAAAAAATGATGTCTCACCCTCATACATTGATCCGTCGTATGATCCCACGTGATGGCGCACGCAGGCAGCGACTGATCGCGTCCTGCATCTCGAGTGTGCTCTGGATTGCATGCGTTGGATGCGCAAGTCTGGTGCATGCCGCCGGTGTGGAGGTAGACAAGCAAAAGAGCCAGTTGTCCTTTAAAGCACCGGGATTTTTAAATGTTAAAGGCGGCTTTAATCACTATGCGGCCGAGATCGGCGGAGAATGCTCTGGAGACACCTCCAAACTGGACATCC
>JASLEL010000328.1 GCA_030151145.1 Aquirhabdus sp.
CTCAAAGCCCATCCGATGATAAAGCGCCACCGCAGGCGCATTGTCAGTATCGACGATCAAGTGCGCGATGCGACCAGAAGTATTGATCCGATCCACCGCAAACGCCACCACCCGCTCAGCAAATCCCCGCCGACGATACTCAGCAAACGTATACGTTCCCCCGATCGAGACCAGCCGACCCGTTTCGATCCCAAACCGAACGACCGAGACGATCTGACCATCAGCCTCACATACCGCGATCTTATCCTGTGCGATCAGCGCCTCCCAGTCCGGCACATCATCGACCGCGCGCTCCGCATTGTAACGGCGCTGATACTCAGCGAGACGGGCAATATCCGACCGCAGCGCCAAGCGTCCATCCGCCTGCGGCAAGCTGCGCGCACAGACCTTCACCCATTGATCGTACGCTCGTACCAGACGTGCGCGTGGGGCCACTTGATTGCGCAGCAGATCGCGCCCATATGAAGTCGTCACGATCCGGCGGGGTCTCAGGTCCAGTATCGCAGGACAGAGCGCAGCCGCTGCCACGTCATCCGCTGGTAGCCAAAAGCAGGTACCGCCAGCCAGCACCACCGCAACGCCAAGGAGCGTATCCGGTACCGTGGCATCATACAGCCGTAAGAGCTGCCACTCGGCGTCAAAGGTTTGCGTCCGGTCAAGGAAGACCGTCGCACCGATTGAATGATAAGACCGGGCATCCAGCCAGCGCGAGATCAACTGATACTCGCTCGGCGTCGATGGAGGTCCTATGAGGATCTGGTATTTGCCTGAGTCATTTGGTGCGATCTGGTGTTCTATCTTTACTGCTCCAGTTAAAGTTTCGGTGCTGGTGACAGATCGTGGATCAAGCCCACGCTACATGTTAACGATAGACGCCAGCATGTTCATGACCAGACGGACCATCATTTCCTTCTGATCCGGATGAGACTCCGCAATCATCAGCGTCATCGCCGCCAGTGTCGTATCACTGAGCACAGGCCGTCCCGAATCATCCAGCAAACGCTGATTGCGATGCAGGAATGCCACCAGCAGGAAGGCACCACTGCGCTTATTGCCATCGGTAAATGGATGATTCTTGACGACAAAATACAATAAATGCGCAGCCCTGCTCTCAAGTGTCGCATATGCAGGCTCACCAAATACCGTCTGCGCCAGATTACCCAGTATCGCTCCCAGACCATCACCTCTGGGTCGTGCAAACAATGGCGTCGCCTCGCCGCGCTGCATCAGTGTCTGCTTGAGGGTCAGCAGCAGCTCAGTCGCCTCCTGCTCTGAAGGCAAGACCCCATCCTCAGATCCTGCAGGCTCAATCAGCAACCCCTCATCATAGTCACGCAGCCAGCGCAAGCTGCGCAGATAATGCTGAGTGACATCAGACCATTCACGTTCAGACAGCGCACCATAGGTTGACATGATATTTCCTTGTGTATTTCCCAAACCGAGTAGCTTGCTATTTTCGTAGTGGATGAGCCAACTCGGCACAAATCGCACGCCGCTCTGCTTCAGCTAAAGGATGCGCAAGCAGACCCTCAATGGTAAAAACAGCAATCTTGACCATCGCCGCAATACGCTCCTCAGCGACGCCCGCCTGCAACAACTCCAGCCTAAACAAGCCTTCGACCAGCACATGAAAGCGTTCATGCCACTCGTGGATTTCTGGAGATAGCAATAGGCGTGCATGAACCGTACTCACCAGCCGATGAGCCAACTGCAGCTGATCCACCACCCACAACAAACGATCCGTCAGATCCTGCATGGGCTGCTGAATATATTCATTTAATCGCTCCGTCAGCTCCGCACTCAGGATAGCAACCAATAGCTCATCCTTATCTTTAAAATACCAATAGATCGTGTTTGGCGCGACACCGACCGCAAGCGCTAACCGACTCATGGCAGTGGCTTCATAGCCCTCCTGCAGGAACAATAGCCGCGCTGCCGCCATGATTTCTGCCCGCTTCTCCTCACGGTCTTGCAAACGCTTATTACGGGCCACCGACCTCTCCTCTCTCAAATCTACGCGGCATCATCATCGCTACAGCCGTCTGTCGTCAGTGATTGTATAGCATCTTGAATGTCATTCAAGAATGTGTTTAGAATAATTTAACTTGAATGCTATTCAAGACACATAAGGAACGAATGATGCAAAACACCATCACCGCAGCACAGCTGCATACGATGTCCACGCAGCAACTGCAGGAGCTGTTTACAACGCTGGATGCACCTGATCTTGCAGAGATGAACGGAGAATATGCCGCCTGTCTATTGGCCCAGCCCAGCTTACTGACCAAGGTCATCGGGCAAGCGACATTGCATAACCCTTTGCGCCAGTGGCAGAGCAAGGCTTTTCGGCCTGTCAACAGCATGACGGGGCGTGGCTACAATACTTTTCTGCAGCAAGGCCGGATCAACCAATGCTATCCAATGCTGACGCTGATTGCAGCATCGCGTTTTGATGGCAAGCCCGCCTATCAGTTGATCTATCGGCATTTTCATTCGACCTGCGGCAGCATCCATATGGTCGATGAAGTGAGGCGGGTTGCACCTGGCCTGTATCTCGGCATGGGTACATATGGGTTTACAGATGCCCAGCGCCGTATTGCATATCCTTTTTTATTACAAGGTCCTCAAGCGCCTTATCGCGGCGACATTGGTCGTATCCGCCAAGGCTTTGTCATCGGTCAACGTGAAATCCCAGCTTTAACCCTTTAAGAGAACAACATGACGACTCATCATCACCCCACGCACACACGCACCGCCCTGATCACCGGGGCATCTGCCGGAATCGGTGCCGCCTTTGCACGCTTATTAGCCCAAGAGGGCTACGCCTTATTGCTCGTTGCACGTCGTAGCGAGCGTTTGCAGGCGCTTGCGGACGAACTAACCCGCGCATACCACGTCTCCTGTGCGATCTATGCTGCCGATCTGAATGACCCCGCCGCCCCCGCAGCGATCATGAGCTATGCTGAAAATCAAGGCATGGCGATTGATGTACTGATCAATAATGCGGGACTCTCAGGCAAGACCGCCTTTGCCGAGACACCTTGGTCAACGCTGAGCGGAGAAATTCAGCTCATGGTGACGGCGGTCACAGAGCTATGCCATCGGGTATTGCCGGGCATGCGGGCCAGAGGCTGGGGGCGCATCATCAACCTCTCCTCACTGGCGGCATTTTCCCCACCAGGCGCAAGCTTGCTCTATACTGGCATCAAAAGCTACGTGCTCGACATCTCACAGTCGCTGGATATGGAATTAAAGCCACAGGGCATACACGTGACGGCGCTCTGTCCCGGATTCACTCATAGTGAATTTCATGATGCGATGGGTACACGGGATGCGGCAAACAAGCTGCCCGACATCCTCTGGCAGGAGGCGGATGATGTCGTCCGCGAAGGTTGGGAGGCCGTGCTGGCAGGCAAACCCGTATGCGTCCCCGGTACGGTCAATAAAATCATTGCGCATGGTGTCCGGCCTTTACCCATCACGTTGCAATATTTTCTCGGCAAGCGGATGAATCCCTTTAAAGCGCACTGATCATCAAACGGATAAATCACGCTGTTGCAAAGATAATCCAACGAAAGATCGAATCATCACGAGAGGCATCTATCGTGTTCGGTATCTGTCTTTAGCAGTATGAGTACGACCACGCAGCAAGCTGTAGGGTGGGTGAAAACCCACTCTACGCACCAAGTATTAGCATCAACGTATGATGTTCAGAGTCAAAATTTTCACAGCTTCTCAAATAACGACGCGCATCCGCCGCCATCAGATCATCAGTATCTAAAAATGAAAGCCTGATCAGATGGGCAAGCTCTTTCTTTGAAGGTTTTATCGAAACCCACCACAAAAAAGCGCCAAAGCGAAAATGCTCTGAAGACTCTTCATTACCTTTAACATAGCTTTTGGATTGAATCATAAATAATTCATCGCGATACATTCCCAATGCCAACCACTCTTTTGGAAACTGCATTAAAGACAGAAACGCCTCTTTCGTCATCATGCCTCTCATCATTGAAAGCTCATCTTCTACCACCCCCATGATTTAATGGTAGCAGTCCACGTAAGGTGCAATAAGCTAAAGCGCATTGCACCACTTTACGAAATCGAACGACATGCGATAGATTTAGATACCGTCTGGTGCAATGTGCTAGGGCTTATTGCACCCTACTCTCGCTATGAGCCGATCAACAATTTAGTGAATTGAAACCCGATGTCCATATCGTTCAAAAACGTCTGAAACCTATCCATGAATCTTAAATCTTCATCAAGTAGATCATATCGATAGACAAGTTCTATAATAAAATTTTTATCTTTAGCACCTTCATATCTTTCATAAATTTCGCCGCTCTCTATGAAATCAAGATACTTATTTATTTTTTCTTGAAGAATATAAAGATGTTTGTGAATAGCGGAGAGAAACTGAGCCAGATGGCGGAGTAAAAGTGAGCCACCTAGGTTTAAAAAATGGTCACCTTAAGATGACCGCTCTCATGCAGATTACCGATGTTA
>JASLEL010000349.1 GCA_030151145.1 Aquirhabdus sp.
GCGCATGACCTGAAAAAATAAATGCCACCCATCCTGTCACTGAAATCAGCAGCAGTAACGGAAAGGGTGGCTGGGACAGTGCGAACAGATAGGATCTGATCTTCATCTTATCCAGACCTTAATGGTGGACCCGATAAATGCTGATCTGTCCGATCGTGATGTTGAACCCGGCAGGGATCGTTTGATTGGGTCTGGGTTTGACCGAGACTTCAAATGCCGTAATGGGCTGGTTAGCCTGGATCAGCGGATCGATATAATCCGTGATGTCAAATTTAAACTCACCGCCGTTGCCACCATGCGCCAGATTTGGGTTCGACGCGGCTCTTAGACCAAACAAACTGAAGCGACCGACCTGAACTTCATTCTTCACATCGCCATCAACGTGATTGATAAAGACGTCCAGCGACAGCCCGCGTCCGGTACTCCGCACCTGATCCAGTGACAGGATGAATCGATCAGGTTCATGTCCTGCGGCTTGCAGGGCCTTGAGCGAGGGTGTCGTGAATGTTTGCAGGGATTGCTGCAGTGTAGGCTGGTCTACATTCACAACCGAGGTGATTCCAGTGTCTTCAACGGCCACAGACGCTTTATTTGCAGCCAGTATCGTTGCCGTGGTGGATGGGGCGACGGCGGCAGGTTGCGGCGGAACGGGAGGTATAGGCGCGGCCATGGCGACGGGCCCTCTAAGCAGGTTGTTCACACGAAGCGCGGCATTGGCAGCCTGAATCTGCGTGATATGACGATCATCCGCGAGACTCTGATAGCCATAATCCAAATCAGGTGCACTGATATCTAACATTTGGGCGGCGGTGAAGTTTTGCAACTCACCGGCGGTATCCGGCATGGTAAAGGCGCGATTGGCTGGGCCATTGAGCCATGCTGGATCGGTGGGATTCTGTCTGGGAGGATTGGCTGGTGGTTGAGTGGTCTGCAGCCAGATGACCCATAAGCGGTCAATATTACTGTGATGCAGCCAGAAGATCGGGTCCAGACCGGCGGTGATCGGATCGGACATCAAGCCACCTGCATCTGGGTTGGGGGGTAAATACCCGCCGACATCATCATGCACGACATTATGCGGAATGGATTCCAGTGTGCCAAATGCCCGGCCGGAATGATCAAAAATGGCCGAGTAGCCGCTCAGGCTTTTGACATGGATATTTGGTGAGTAAAACAGTACTGAATTGAGGCAGTCCACGGATGCGTCTGTGGCATCGATCGGCAGTGTGCCGACAGCCGCGCCATAACGCTGGGTGACAAAGAGAGGATTTGCCGTGCCATCAGGCAGTGTGGCGGCAGTAAAGGCCGGTGGCAATTGGCCCGCATTGGGGTCGGTTTTATCACTGTAATTCCAGTACGGCAGCGCCCATGTCGCAGGTCCACCCAGACTGACGATAGCGGCCCGGACGATCTTCTCAAAGGCCAGCAAATAACCGCGATGCCACGGCAGGAAATACCAGTTGCCATGCGGGCATTGATTCCAGACATTCTGCTGGTCGCTAGGGGATGGCAAGGTATCGGTGTTTGAGTAATAACCGTTGCTCTGCCATTCATCGGGATCAAAGCCATGAATGCCGGCGAGATATCGCCAACTGGTCCGATTATCGAGTGGTTTTGTTTTGAGTTGTTGTACCCCTTTGGCGTACCAGAGCAAATCTGGATTCGTCCAATCCCCACCATGGTTCCAAGCGCTGTTACGGGTATATGTCGGCATTTTTTTCATTCCCTGTGTGATGCAGCATGAAGTTGGAGTTATCTACCGCAATTTCTGAGATTGTCACGGCCGCAATTCACCGCAGAGCAAATTGCGGGTAAAACGAGGGCCTCACAGAAACGGCATGCCCGCGTCTTTCGCCAGATCCTTGGGAAAGCGCTTGTATGATTTATGAGCTGCCGGGGGCTATCCTTGCATCATCACTCGATCTTTGCAACTAGCTGGCGAAAATTATTTTTCTTTTTTTTCAGTAAAGTAAAGCAGCTTTTGACCGAACAGAGCGATGTCCGGCGGGCGCACTAGGGTCTGGGTACAGCGCAGGGAGATCACCTGCACATGGATGCACAATGCGGTGTTATGAGGGCGGGGAGTTTGATCTGATCGGTTAGTTTGACCAAAAGGTAACCAAGTGTTTTTGGTTGATTGCGCTCATCCATGGGGTATGCGATAAGAGGCAAAAGCAGGGTTGCTTTTGATGCTAAGTCAAGCATTTAGGTGTTTACACGTAGATACGGCGCATTAAAGGGAGTTAATCATGGCGTTTATCAAGAAAATTATTGATGATTTTGATGGAACCGATGAGGCCATGCAGAATGCCAGAGAGGCACTGCAGGGGCTCAGTGCTTTAGCGCAGGCCAAAGCCGATTTATTGCTGGAAGACATTGAAAAAAGTATACGCACCGCCGGTTCTGATGAAAACAGAACCATTCCTATCGCGGCCATTATCGGCAAAAAAGTGGAAACGCGTGCTTTCGTCTCGACGGATGCCCAGCATCTGACCAAAATCGTGGAGGAGTCACTCAGCGGGTTTATCAGCGGGACTCAGGAAGGCGTGCTTGGCGGGATTTCCAAATTGATCGGCGGGGCGCTGACGGCGCTGCTGGGCGAGTCCACGGGCTCTGAAAACTCAGCGAAATATTACTATATTGCCACCGAAGGGGTTTATGCGATACGGCTGGATATCGCGGCATGGTCGCGCTCGATCAACGCCACTCAGATCAAACAGAAAGCCGAGAAAGTCACCTGTGTGGTCGCGGTCAAATCCGCCGTCGATCTGTCAAAAATCGATTTCTCGACCTTTGTGGTGCTCTACGCGGTGCAACTGCAAAAATCTGAAATGAGTGAAAAAGATCTCAAAGCAGCCATACTGTATGCCAGAGAGGTCTATGACATTTTTCATGGTGCAACCAGTAGGCCATCCCGGAGTGACTTGGGGCTCGATCAATTAGAGCGGAGAGCCGCAAACTTAAACTGGATTGCGCTCGGTAGTACCCTGTCTTAACCATGTCATCGCCCTGCATTAGCCCAGAGGCGAGTTGTCTGCCGGTCAGAGGGCATGTGCCTTATCCTGATACAGCACAAAGCCACTGCCCCGGCAGAAGCTCGCCAGCGTGAGTCCTGCGTGCTCAGCCATCTCGATTGCCAACATCGTTGGTGCCGAGATGCTGGCGAGCAGGCTGATGTTGCGCATGGCGCATTTACGGATTAGCTCGTAGCTGGCTCGGCTCGTCATCACCACAAAGCCTGAGGCACTATCCCGGGCGTGATGAGCCAGATGACCCAAGAGTTTATCCAGCGCATTATGTCGACCGACATCTTCAAACACGGCTGTGATCTCACCATTGACCACCCAAGCTGCAGCATGAGCAGCACCGGTCATCTGGGTGATGGGCTGGCGCTCGGCGAGGCTGGCGACTGCATGTGGGATCTGATCCAGCCAAGCGGATCGTGGCGAGTTGCTCACTCTGGGCAATGCGGCATGAAACTGCGTCAGGCTGTCGATGCCGCAGAGTCCGCAGCCGGTACGCCCAGCCAGTGTCCGCCGCTGTGTCTTTAATGTGGCAAAGGCGCGTGAGGAGATCTCCATCTCAATCTCGATACCCAGCGCACCCTGCCGTATCTCCAGTGCATACAGCTCGCCCAGATCAGACAGGATACCTTCGGATAGGCTGAATCCACGCGCAAAATCAGCCAGATCGGTTGGTGTCACCATCATCACGGTATGTGAGATACCGTTGTAGATCAGTGCGGCGGGAACTTCTTCGACCACCTGATCTGGCATGAGGGCAGACTGACCAGCGTCAAAGCGACGCACCGTCAGCTCGCGCACGCCGGACGTCGAGACATGCGATGCGAGGCCATCAGCGACTTGCGATTGTGCATTTGCTGGCATTGTGCGATCAGACTCAGGCATGACTAGCCTCCATCTCGCGGATCTCATCACGCTCTGTGCGTACGGGTGCCATGCCGCGATGCAGGATCACCGGAATGCTCTTGGAGGCTGGGATCTTGGCGCGTTGATCGTGGCTTGAGAGTGCAACCAGTGGATTGGTCTCCGGATAATAGGCCGCAAGGCTGCCACGCGGGATGTTGTACGGCACGATGCGGAAGCTATGTACCACACGCTGGACCTGATCGGGGAAGATACTCTCGATATCCACCCAGTCATCGGCAGCCAGACCGGCATCGCGGATATCGTCGATATTCATAAACAGCACGCGGCGTTGACCGAACACGCCGCGATAGCGGTCATCCAGCCCATAGAGCGTGGTGTTGTACTGGTCATGCGAGCGCATGGTCATGAGGGTATAGATGCAGTGATCTTTTTGCGCTGCCGCAAAGACATGGACCGGGTCCAGATAGACCTCGGCCAGCGGCGTGATCAGGAACTGCGCCTTGCCGCTTGGCGTCTGCCAGTCGTGCTGGTTGGCCGGATGCTCAAGGTGAAAGCCGCCACGCGGATAGACGCGCAGATTGAAATCATGAAAGCCATCAAACACCGAGGCAATCGCATCGCGGATGCGGTCGTAGCTCTCAATATACCATGCCCAGCGAATGGGGCTATCTGGCAATACCGCCTGAGCCAGTCGTGCCACGATATCGGGCTCGGAGAGGAGATTGGGGGATACTGGCGCGTTGCGTCCGGCTGACAGGTGGACATTGCTCATCGAGTCCTCGACCGAGATCGCCTGCGGGCCGTGTAGTTGTGTATCGATCTCGGTACGACCCAGACAAGGCAGGATCAGGGCATCCTGACCGCAGATCAGATGGCTGCGGTTCAGCTTGGTCGCCACATGGGCGGTAAGACTGCAGCGGCGCAACGCTGCTTGCGTAAACGGCGTATCCGGCGTCGCTACCGCGAAGTTGCCGCCCATGGCAAAGAACACCTTGACATCACCACGGGCCATCGCCGAGATGGTCTCGACCACGCCCAGACCGCTCTGACGCGGTGAGGTGATGCCGAAGACCTGATCCAGTCGATCAAGAAGCTTGGGCGAGGGGTGTTCGTTAATGCCCATGGTACGGTCACCCTGCACATTGCTGTGCCCTCGTACCGGACAGGCGCCGCCACCGGGTCGTCCGATATGACCGCGTGCCAGCAGGAGATTGGCCAGCATATGGATGTTGGCGACACCATGGCGGTTTTGTGTGATGCCCATGCCCCAGCAGAAGATCGCCCGCTTGGCATCGCAAAACAGCTGGGCCAGCGACTCAAGCTGCGCGGGTGTCAGGCCAGTCTCGGCATGGATGGCTTCCCAGTCGGTACGATCTACCTCAGCGATGACATCATTGAATCCTGTGGTGTTCTGCGCGATAAAATCCTGATCAAACAGACTGGCTTTGCCGGAGGCAACCGCCGTCTGATCCCATTCGCGCAAATGCTTCATCATGCCCAGCAGCAGTGCATAGTCGCCGCCGACCTTGGGCTGAAAATAATAATTACTGATGCGCGTGCTGCCATTGGTCATCATCTCAAGCGGGCTTTGCGGGTCCTGAAAGCGCTCAAGACCGCGTTCTTTGAGCGGATTGATGGCGATGATATTGGCACCGCGTTTGGATGCGTCGCGCAGGGTCGAGAGCATGCGCGGATGATTGGTGCCGGGATTCTGACCAAAGAGGAAGATCGCATCCGCCAGCTCAAAGTCATCCAGCGTGACGGTGCCTTTACCGAGGCCGATGGCGTCAGATAGCGCGACACTGGTGGTCTCGTGGCACATGTTGGAACAGTCGGGGAAATTATTGGTACCGTAGCTGCGGACAAAGAGCTGATAGAGGAATGCCGCTTCATTGCTGGTGCGCCCAGAGGTATAGAAGGCTGCCTGATCGGGATGGTCCAGCGCATGCAGATGACGCGCGATCAGGGCAAAAGCATCCTGCCACGAGATCGGTATGTAGTGA
>JASLEL010000006.1 GCA_030151145.1 Aquirhabdus sp.
TATTCAATTATTAATACTGTGAACAGACTCGCTTGCATCATTGAGGATGAGGATCTTTGGCGTCGAGTCCAAGCGAGAATGATGAAGGAGGGTGTTCCGATTCTTTCTAGTCGTGATTAGTTCGTAGTATGGGCTTCAGCCCATCACACTGAATTGGATACACTTCCTTTATCTCATTACTCATATTTGTGGCAATAGTCATTGCAGTGTCCATGTGGACGCAGAATGATGGGCTGAAGACAACCCTACACTTGCTGCTTGGCTCCGTTTAGATAGGAAATCTAACAATGAAATCACAACGTGTTTATTGTGCAAAAATATGGGATCCTTTAACCGAGGAGGAAAGAAAAAAGGCATCAGATACCAATGAGGAACGGCTGATGGCATTTCATAAATATGCCAATGAATCTATTTACGAAGAATTTTTAGCTTATGATCTAGATGATGCAGAAGCTAAATTAATTGAAAAGTATGGAGACCATAAACGTTTTAGTATATGGAATGAAGAGGATGCCAATAACCGCGCTAATGGACTCATTTAGAGAGACTTTTTTATACCAGAAGCATGTAACGAATGGGCTTTAGTTCGTAGGCTGGGGCCCGCCCCAGCACAGACATCGGCGATAATCGATTGCATAAGTTTTGCGTGTACCTTTGGATGCTGGGGCTGGCCCCAGCCTACGGCACTGATGCAGAATGATGGGTCAGACGGTACCTATATTGGATATGGTTCAGGCTAGAAATGAAACGTCGCATCATCCATGTACAGTGCTCCAGAAATAAGAGCACTGATTACGAGTTTGCCATCTACTTCGTCAACAATACCAATAAGGCTAGCTTGCTCACAGTACAGATATGCTCCGCCAACAGCGCAAGGAATGGCGACCAGCAACCGTTCGACCAACGATGGGTCGAGAATGCCTAGCTTGCATGTAAGTATGTCATTATTGATCTCAATAAATGCATGTTGAGTACTGATCTTGAGTAAGCCTTCGATCATCCATTTTTGACCCATTAGATCTAGTGGAGGGCGATCTAGCATGCAACACGTTATTTTCGGAAGTTCCATCATTTCAGACTGATTTATCCTGCCCCGGCTCAACACCAGAATCTGTTTTCTTCCCATTCCGCACTGGCTGTGGGTTACGCTTACGGTTCTTCATTCGCCGCCAGCGCGAACGTGTGATCGAATGCATGATATGCGGCAGATCGTTCAGCTCAAGGCGCTTGGCGGCCTCATAGATCACGCGATCACGGCTAAAGCGCATATAGTGCCCCAGCTTGGCTGACTTGGGACTACGGTGTCGGAGGATACTCATATCAATGAAGGCCAGCGCAAACAGACAGACCGAGATCGTGGTGACATTAAAGGCCGTGCCGAGATCCAGCGGTGAGAAGATCATGGTGTCGAGCAACACGATACCGAGCAGACCGTAAACCAGCCACAGCGGACGGATGTCGGCAAAGCCGATGGCCAGCCACGCCGCAAGCCCGATCTCAATGATGCCTTCGCCGCGAATGATCCAGTTCGGATGTGCAATCGTAATGGGGTGGGCGGCGAGCAGGTGTAGGGTGGTGGGGTCGTGCATGAGCCATTTGGGTACGATGCCCTGATACAAGAGACAGAATATAATGGCGATGCGCGCGAGGCCGCGAATTTGGTACAATAGTTCTTCTGTGGTTTTCATGCAGCGGCTGGCCTCGGTAATAACTGTTGTTTGGCTGTTGTGATGTGGACCTGCTGTGAAGGCATTCTAGGAAGCCTGTGGTCTGATCGTCAAATCAATTGCATGCATTGCATGTTGTGTGCGCTATGGCAGACTGCACAAGACGTCGATAGACAGTTTGACAGCTACGGTTTTCACAGTAATTTCACAGAATGATTTTATTCAAATTCTTATCCTTATTTGCATGATGGGCCCGGCATGACTCCTGAACTAATCCAGCAACTCCTTCAAGCCGCATTTCCTGAAGCAGAGGTTGCTGCCTCGGGTCAGGCCGGTAAGTTTGACGTGCGCGTCGTCGATGGCCGCTTTGAAGGACAACGTCCGGTCGCGCGTCAGCAGGCCGTCTATGCCCCGCTCAACAGCTATATTGCCAGCGGTGAGATCCATGCCGTCAGCATTCGGGCGCTGACTCCTGAAGAGTGGCGCAAGGCCAGCCTGTTTGGCTAAGCTGTCTCAATGTCTAGGGCTATGATAGGCCATTGCCATTCATAACAACATGATTTCGTTCAGCATGGTCGTCTGTCTAATCCAGGACGCCATGCCTTAAGCAGGTTAAACAGTCGCATGGACAAATTTCGTATACAAGGTGGGGCGTGCCTCAAAGGAACCGTCAAGATTTCCGGGGCCAAAAACGCCGCACTGCCACTCTTGGCGGCGACTATCCTCGCCACCACACCGACTACACTCGATAATGTGCCGGACCTCAAAGACGTCACTACCCTGATCAAGGTGCTAGAGAGTATGGGCATCACCGTGACGCGTGACAAGGCCAATGGTCGCGTCGTGGTGGATACGGCAACGCTCAACAGTCAGTTTGCCCCTTATGAGCTGGTCAAGACCATGCGTGCGTCGATACTGGTGCTGGGTCCGCTCTTGGCCCGCTATGGCGAGGCGGTCGTGTCGCTGCCGGGTGGCTGTGCTATCGGCTCGCGTCCGGTCGAGCAGCACCTGAAGGCGCTGGAAGCCATGGGTGCAGAGATCCGCGTCGAGAACGGCTATGTGCATGCCAAGGTGAATGGTCGTCTCAAAGGTACCCGCCTGTCTTTTGATATGGTGACTGTCGGTGGTACCGAGAACGTGCTGATGGCAGCCACCTTGGCCTCCGGCACGACGGTACTGGATAACAGCGCCCGCGAGCCGGAAGTGACTGACCTTGCGCATATGTTGGTTGCGATGGGGGCGAAGATTGAAGGCATTGGTACCGATCAGCTGACCGTACATGGCGTCGAGTCGCTGCATGGCGTGGACTATACCGTGGTCGCTGATCGCATCGAGACCGGCTCGTACCTTGCTGCTGCTGCGATGACGGGTGGCCGAGTGCGTACTACGCATACCGATCCGCATCTGCTCGACGCCGTGCTGCTCAAGTTTGAGGAGATGGGCGCGACGATCACCACGGGTGAGGACTGGATCGAGCTGGACATGACGGGTCGCCGTCCAAAAGCCGTGAGCTTCCGCACGCTGCCGCATCCGGCGTTCCCGACCGACATGCAGGCGCAGATCATGACGGTGAATACCATTGCCGAAGGCACGGGGACCATCATCGAGACCATCTTTGAAAACCGCTATATGCATGTCCCCGAACTGTCACGCATGGGTGCCAAAATTCAGGTAGACGGTCATACCGCCATCGTGACCGGAGTCAAGCAACTGCAGGCTGCTCCTGTGATGGCGACTGACTTGCGCGCATCCATGTCGCTGGTGCTGGCAGCACTGACGGCACAAGGCGAGACCCTCATCGACCGCATCTATCACATCGATCGCGGCTATGAACATGTGGAAGAAAAACTGCGCGGCTTAGGTGCCGTGATTGAGCGAGTGAAGTCATGACCGAGGTAGCAACGACAGCAGCATCCCAGATTGATCTGGCACAAGCCTCTGAGGCGGTGCTGGGTGATTTTGATCATGGTCTGACGCTGGCCTTGAGCAAGGGCCGTATCCTGAAAGAAACCCTGCCGCTCCTGAAGAACGCCGGGATTGAGCTGCTCGAAGACCCTGAGAAGAGCCGTAAGCTGATTTTCCCGACCACGCATCCGAGCGTACGTATCCTCATCCTGCGTGCCAGTGACGTGCCGGCCTATGTCGAGAACGGTGCGGCCGATGTCGGCGTGGCGGGTAAAGATGTGCTGATGGAATACGGTGCGCAGAATGTCTATGAACTCATCGACCTCAAGATCGCCAACTGCCGTTTAATGACCGCAGGTCGTGTCGGGCCTGACGGCCAATGGCAGATTCCTCAGGGACGCCTTAAGATCGCGACCAAATACGTCAACCTCACACGTCAGTACTATGCCAGCCGTGGCGAGCAGGTCGATGTGATCAAGCTTTACGGCTCAATGGAGCTGGCCCCGCTGGTGGGCTTGGGTGATCTGATCGTCGATGTGGTGGATACGGGCAATACCCTGCGTGCCAATGGCTTGGCCCCGTTCGACGAGATTGCCAAGATCTCCTCGCGCCTGATCGTGAACAAAGCCAGCTATAAGCGCAAGCAGGCGGTCTTAAGTCCGATCTTGGCGCATATCGAGGCGGCAGTGGGTTGATCTGCCAGTTGTGATTGATATAGAAAAGGAGTGCATGGCACTCCTTTTTTTGTATGAATATCCGTCTATATGCACGTCTGTGTGCAGGAGGATGTATGTCTTACCTGGTCTCTGGCATGCTGGTCATTGTTGCCATTATTCATCTCATGCCGCTGATGGGTGTGCTGGGCAGCGACCGGCTCAGTCAGCTGTATGGCATCGCTTTTGATGAGCCGAATCTTGTGATCCTCATGCGTCATCGTGCGGTGTTGTTTGGTCTCTTAGGCGCATTTTTTTTGCTGGCGGCTGGTCTGCCTGTTTATCAGCCTGCGGCATTCATCTCAGGCTTTGTCAGCGTGCTGTCTTATCTCTATCTGGTTCGGGCCGTCGGCGGCAGCAATGCTGCGCTGCGCCGGGTCTATAAGGCCGATATTGTGGCTTTGGTCTGCCTGATCATCGGTGCTGTCGCTTATTTGGTAAAGGGACTGGCGTCGTGATGCACCATCGGAACGCCTGAGCTGCTGTTCTTCAGTCGTAGGATCAGATGTCCGCCTTCGATCACGCCGATGCCGTCAGGTGTGCTGGGGTCTTGGATGCCGTACCACGACTGGCCTTCAGGTGATGTCCCTGTGATGATCGCGTAGGTGTATTTGGTGGGATTTCCCCAGTCATGATCGGTGGGATGCGCGTGCCAGATCAGCATGGTCTCATCTTCGCCGATTTGCCATTTGACCCAATCCGAGGGATAGGTGCTGCCACCTGATGTAGGCAGGGCCGCCGTATAGGTCCATGTGCCGATCAGGCGGGCTTGGGCACCGGCCATGTCTTGAGGATTGGCGTAGTTGGCGGCGAGCTTTTGTCCGGCCCAGCGCATGCCGACGCAGATGGCGATGAAGACCAGTAGGAAGTAGAGGAGGTATTTTTTCCAGCTGATTTTGTGGTCTGATTCGGGTGTTAGGGTGTCTGTCATGGTGCGGAAGATCTGGTGAATTTTTGCTAGTTTAACACGGGTAGGCTGGGGTTTACCCCAGCACCGGTATGTGTGTGGTCCAATGGTGGATGCTGGGGCAGGCCCCAGCTTACATAGGTTGAATAGGTCTATTTTAAAAGTTTTTTAATCCGATGCTTAAAACTTTGAATAGCCCATTTTTGCGTATATGAAAACGCTAGCGCTTCGCGGATGCTAGCAGAGATCTCCATTTGCCTTGAATCAATCCAATCCAGTGCCAACTGAGGCCAGTATGTAGAAATGCTTTCATTTAGCGCAAAGATAAGAGCATCCTCTTCGGGAAAAGTGCTTAGAATCTTTCGGCTTTCCTCATTAAGAAGCATTTGATCATACCCGATCTCAAGTATCAGCAAAGTCTTCCTAAGTTCAGAGAAATCATATCGATCAGACTCTGGAAACTTCTCTAGAAAATTCTTTAATCTATCCATAATGACCTGTTTTCTGATACTTGTCCTATGCGTTATACCACGCGGTTGGTTATATGCAGTCTATCTAAATAGATGCTGGGGCAGGCCCCAGCCTACACGGTAAGACTTAAACTTCCGCTGCCAGCGCCGACTTGATCTTCTCAGCAAAACCCTGAATCTGCGCCATATCGCCCATCCGCGCCCCATGCGGACGGCTCATCAGCGCGCCCAAGGAGCTGGGCAGGATATGAAAATGAATATGCGGTACGGTTTGCCCTGCCGCAGCGCCATTCAACTGCATCAGCACGAAACCCTCGACGCCCATGGCGCTTTTGACCGCACGTCCGACCTTCTGCACCACTTGAATCAGATTGGCTGCACCTTCGGGCGACAGATCAAGAATCGTTTCAGCGGGCTCTTTGGGGATCACGAGGGTATGACCGTCGGCCTGAGGCATGATGTCCATAAAGGCGAGGGTATGCTCATCCTCGTAGACCTTGGCGCTCGGAATCTCGCCGCGCAGGATCTTGGCGAAAATATTGTTGCTGTCGTAGGCCATGGTCTTACTCCCTTATTAGGCTGATTGGATGTGAATATAGGCGCACGCGTGAATTGAAGACGTTTGAGGGTCGCGCTTGAGCAAATCATACTAACAGAAAAAGACATCGCAACTAAAAATCACATGAAACCCGCTGTTCATTCTGTCTGGCTGCCCATTTCGCGCTAAAAACCCGCTAAAATAAGCCTCTTTTGCAACT
>JASLEL010000012.1 GCA_030151145.1 Aquirhabdus sp.
CATCGACAGACTGCACAATTTCAGCATTAGCAACGCCTGAGATTAGTAACAGTGCAAAAAACAAAAATATTCTAGGCCGCATCATGATTAAAATCTCAAGATTTTGAAGTCACGGAATAAACATCGTCTTGATGCTTAGTGGTTGCTGCCGGTGGCGTTGATGGCACCGAATAAACAGCATCTTGTTTTGGCGTAGAACCCGATCCTTCGTGGCGATTGGAGCAAGCGGCCACCGTGAGAATCAGACAAACCACAGTAATTGCTTTCATGCAAAACTCCTACTGAGAGGTCGATGGTCGTGTTGACGACCATCGACTGATTAATCATTGAACCGCGTATGTAGAATCCTGGCGAGCTGAAGTCGGGGATTGATGCGACTGTTGCCCAGCCATCACCATGTCGTTGTACGACTGCTGCTGCTGGTTGTAGGCGACAATGGCGCGATTAGCGTCCGCGATCTGCTGATTCATGTCGTTCAACTGTTGACCCATAATGCCCAACATCTGGTTAGTGGACTGAATCTGCGCGACCTGTGAGTCAGCGTCAGAACCACCAGCCGTACTGAGGATATTACTCATCTGGTTGTTGTAGTTCTGAATGTTGTTGACCACGGACTGCGACTGCAAAGCAGCCTTATTAGCCTGCTGCAAGGCCGTAGACCAATTTTGAGCCATGCCCAGCAACTGCGCTGGAGACATGTTGCTAAAGCCGTTTGGTGCGTTGTACAGGTTGTTAAACTGACTCTGTACATTGTTGACATCACGAGTGATCGTGCTGACTGCCGACTGAAGCTGCCCGATGGCCTGGACAGACTGGCTGATCGAACTATTGAGGTCATTAAAGCCACCCAAGCCCAACTGATTCAGCATTTGTGCTGACAGTGCATTGCCGTGGGCTACCTGATCGATCTGAGTAGCAAACTGGCTAATCTGCTGCGCATACTGTGCAAGCTGCTGCGCCTGGTTGCCCGCAGAGATCAGCATATTGGCGAAGTTGGAGCCGTCAAACACTGGAATACCGGCATTCGCCTGCTGATTGATACCAAACACGGATGAGAGCATCAGCAGACAGCCCATCCAGAATTTCGTCAACGAAACTTTCATTTTTTTTGCCTCTTATGGAAATGAATGGTGCCAGCGCCAGTTTAGAACGGCACTCGCGTGAACAGGCCGTTATTAACGTACACATCAATTTCCTGACCATACTGCTGGTCAAGGAGTGTGTAAGTTGATCCGGCATTTAACGAGTAGTAGCTGGGATTATCAGCCCCACCGTCAGTAAAGGTCAGGCCACCAGTTACACACATTCGCTGACCTGCATTCCCATTTTCAGCATCTGTGTATTCCGACCGAAAAAGGGAGTAATCTCCATCGTAATCATTTGTAGGGATACGAATTGGGTAGTCCGTCGGAGCTGGTGTAGACCCTTGCGGACAATCTGCATATGGTGGCCGCATAGTGACCTGCGCATAATTGCTCCCAGCAGCACTGTTCCCGTCAGCCATATCGCACGTTGGGAAAGGGATTGGTGGCATGTGACGCAATCCAGCCAATACCTGCGAGATCGTTGCTGCACACTCAGCTAAACCCTGGCCACCGGCAAAACAGAGCAAAGCCCGGCAACCATAATCACTGGCCTGAGCCTGGCCAGTGAAAGCAAGGCTTGCCAAAACAACGGCAAGCGCAAGTTGGAAACGCTTAAGCAGCGCGTTGATACTTTTCATAATCCACTCCACGTTGTTTCAGCCACTCGAAAGGCCATTGCTGGCCATGAGCAGCCTCTAGTTGCCGAATGGCAACATGATTATCCTTATAGCCACAGGCAACAAACGACAGGGCTACAGGGCCAAGTGCCAAGCTGAAGATGCGGCGACCTTCAGGTGACAGATAGTAATAATCCCGCTTACGCTGCATGTTTTTGATGATGCGAATTTGATTGTCATTCAGACCAATCGCCTTATACATGTCACGCGGGCCAGGTTGATCCGGCGTACCGGATTGTTCAGCTTCTGGGTTAGCCAGAAGAATCTTAGTCGGACAGTTTTCAATGAGAACATCGATAATCCCCGACTGCACAGCAGCAGAGATCGACTGTGTGGCCATGACCACCTGACAGTTCTGCTTACGCATTTCAAGGAGCCACTTTTTCAGGCGCTCTTTGAATACAGGATTACCAAAGACCGTCCAGGCCTCATCGAGCGTCAGCATCACTGGCTGACCCTTCAAGGACTTCTCAATACGGCGGAAGAGGTACAACAGCACTGGCAGCATGTTCTTGTCGCCCATCTGCATCAGCTCTTCAATCTCAAACACCGTCCATTGCGATGGGTTGCCGTCTGCGCCCAGCGCCTCATCGATGTCCAACGAATCTTCTTGAGCATCAAGCAGGTTGCCCATCGCACCATTGAGGGTGTAATGCGTCAGCGCATCGCGCAATTCCTGATCCTGCAACGTATTGATGTATTCAGTCAGCGAACGGTTGTTTTTGGCCTGGGTCTTCAGAATCTGCAAAGCAGCAAACATTTTGTTGCGCTGGTTTGGCGTTGGAAGTTTCTGGGTCGTCATGAAATAGCACGTCTCCAGCCACTCTGTCGCCCAAAGCAAATCGGCCTCGGTTTCCAGATCAGACAATGGCGCAAAATGCAGATCGCTCTTTTCTCCACCAATATCATAGAACTTGCCGCCGGTGGCCTTGCACGAGGCCCACATTGAGCGGCCTTTGTCGAAGGAGAAAATCTTAGCGTGGCCAAAACGGTTGTGATAACGCAAAAACTGGATGGCAAAGGTCGTGAGTGCGACCGACTTGCCCGATCCGGTCGGGCCAAACATCAGCGTATGGCCAACATCATCCACATGCAGATTCAACCGGAACGGTGTCGAGCCGGTAGTCTGGCCATACATTAGCGGTGGAGAATTTGGAGGCAAAAACGGGTTAGGAGAATGCTCGTGGCCCGCCCAGATCGCAGACAGAGGCAGCAGATCAGATAAATTCAGAGTATGAATCAGCGGACGACGCACATTAGGCGTGGTATGGCCAGGAATAGACCCCAACCAGGCTTCAATTGCGTTGATGGTCTCCACACGACACTCAAAGCCCAGGCGTTGAATTTCCTTCAGGACAAACCGGGCGCTTTGCTGGAGCTGTTCAACGTCTTTAGACCAGATGAGAACAACCGGGGTGTAGTACCCGTAATTGACAAGGCCAGACTCCGCGTCCGTTTTGGCAGAGCCTGCGTCCTGAGCCATTTTAAGGGCGTCTTCGTTGATTTTAGGATTCGGCGTCTTGAACACCTGATCCATAAAACCACGCACCTTTTGCTCCCAGCCCTTCTGAAACTTCGTCAACTGTTGCAGCGCAACCTGCTGATCCAGATAGATCATCCGGGAACTCCAGCGATACGCCAGCGGTAACTGCTCCAGAATCTCAAGGATGTTGGGGAACGACTCTGCCGGGAAGCCTTCAATCGAGATCGGGCACAAATACTGATCACCAATTTTCGGCATGTCACCATTAACCAGCGTATGTGATCCGATCAACACATCCAGATACATAGGGATGGCAGGGATGTTAATGTGGGAAATCTTGCCAGTGATGCAGAAGTACAGATAATCCACCAGCTCATCGCGCATGACCGGCTCCAGCTCTTCACCATCCATCGAGCTGACCGGGACGTAATATGACTTCATGCGGCGGGTTTGGATCGAGTCACCCAGCAGATTCTCGAACTGCTCGATGCCCTTCATGAAATTGTCGAAAGCCGTCTCAGCGTAAGACTTCTTTTTGACATGCTCAGACTCCGACCATACCAGCTTACCCATTTTGGCGTCTTTTATCTTCGGTGGCAGGTAGCTCACGACAAAGGCGTATTCGCTCACAAAATGCGCGGATTCAGCTTGAAAGGCTTCTCGGCGCTCTTCTTCCACCAGCGCAGAAATTTCGTCAACGAAATTGGAGGCGTCTCGCGGCGGGTAATATTCCGCCTCGATGCGGGCGGAATCATGCCAGCTCGCCCAACTTGAGCCGAACTTGGCCAAGGCCGCGTTGACCCGCTCGGTCACATAGTTGCGCTCTAAATCGGTAGAGGATGCAGTATCGTTCCCACGGTAAAAAAAGCCCATCATCAGTGAGCCATCTTTACCCTGCACTACCCCATCAGCAACCAAAGCGGCAAAGTTCAACAGATCGGGTGTGGCCGTGGCTGTCGAACGAAACTCTTGCATATTCAGGCTTAATTTGCTTCCCATGTTCTTGCTCACTTCTTATATGGCGTTGATCGGGCGGGGTAAAATTCGTTGTATTTGATCCGACGCAAGTACACATGCCTTGCCATCGGATCGGCTTTGCCCATCATTCGCAGAAAGGCAAAGCAAATAGACCAAAAAAACCCTGCAAAGATGATCGATGCGAAGGTCTTGATAGAAAAGACCAAGGCGAAGGTGATCAGCCCCGTCAGCAAAATCAGCTCGCGGTCACAGCCAAGAATAAGAATCCTTCGCAGCAAGGAACGGTAAATCGTAACTCGACGGAGCATGGCATCACCTCTTAACCGAACAGCACTGGTGCCGAACCAGTGGCCACTGCGCTGGCAATAACCACCGAGCCAGCACCAATCACACTGGTCAGAACCTGACCGGCAAACACGATCACCGCGATCACGAGTACGACCATGATCATGCGCCGACCAAATTCGTTCATTTCACCGCCGAAAATCAGCGTGACGCCAGAAACAACAATGGCAATGAGCGAAATACCGATGGCCACAGGGCCAGTCAGCGATGTTTCCAGGTTTTGCAGAGGGGTTTCCCACGGCATACCACCGCCGCCCATATTGGACGCGAAGGCACTTTTAGACATCAGCATGGCAAACAGCGCCAGCAGGCCGGTACGGGCCAGCAGACGGAATACCACGGAGATCACCGCAGTACGCATGGCGGTTGCCATACGCAGGGTGGGTTTCAGAAAACGCTGAACCAGTTGCATATTTACCTCACGGTTAGTTAAACAAAAAAACAACACTTAAAAACACAGAACAACAACTAAAACACATTACCACACACACTCACAAGTTTTTCAAAACATATTTACCATCTACATAGTCCATTACCTCTACCACTGCCGAAACTTTACGACCGTTTTGTGTCTTTTGGATAAAAACAACAATATTGACCGCTTCTGCAATCAGCCGATCCATCGGTGCCGGTGTTGCCTCTTGGATCAGACTGGCCATCCGGATCAAACCCGCTTCCGGGCCATTCGCATGAACGGTAGCGACACCGCCGGGGTGTCCAGTATTCCATGCTTTTAAAAGACTTAAGGCCTCCCCTCCCCGCACCTCGCCCACAAGGATACGGTCAGGGCGCAAGCGCATGGTGGCTTTGAGAAGCGTCAGCATGGAAACATCGATGGTAGCTCGCAACGTAACGTAATTATCGGCACTGCATTGCAGCTCGCCGGTATCTTCAATAATTACCAAACGGTCGGTTGGATGTGTCTCAGAAATTTGATGAATAACTGCATTGGTTAAAGTGGTTTTACCACTACCTGTACCGCCGCAAATCAAAATATTTTTATGGTCAAGAATCGCCTGTTTAATAACCGCTTCTTGTTCTGGCGTCATGATGCCTTTTTCAACGTACTCAGCCAGCGTAAAAATTTTGCTGGCCTTCAGCCGGAGTGCAAACGTGGGATTTTGTACAACTGGCGGTATCAGTCCTTCAAACCGCGAGTTATCTAACGGAAACTCGCACTCCAGAATCGGATTCTGGCGATCCACAATTTCATTGATCAGGCCCGCAATGGTGGTCATCAAGGCAATCGCCTGTACGGGTGTTACAAAGCCGACATGCTTAATCCCCTCACCCAACTTCTCGACAAACAACTTGCCATCAGGGTTTAGCATGATTTCGACCACACCCTCTTCAGTCAAATACTGAATGAATGGCGTGCAGCTCCGGCGTAACTGCTCTAAACCGCGCTCACGCGATTCATCGGCTGGACGTTTAATGCTTGAGTTCATCATATTCATTAGCTGCCACCTGGTCTTTGTTGACCACCCTGCCCCACATGCGGCTGACTGTGTGGCTTCAGGTATATCTGCATGAATGCCATCGAACTGTATTTCTCATTGATGTGAGCAATCAGTCGATCCATCGACTTCCAGATGCGCTTTGCGCCCTTGAAAGTCACCATGACAAAATCCGTCTGTGCGAAATTTGTCACAATTAGTAGGTAATATCCGTCGCCTTCCTCGGACGGCACCACTTTGATCATGCGGATCGCATTGGCGCGGCAGTAACTCACCATCTGACTTTCTGTCATCTTTTCCATCGGACTCAGCTCTCTTCCTGGGGGTAAAGAGTCTGATTCTAAAACAACAGTATTCATAAGAGCGACCGGTTGATGAGTAAGCAAAATACTATATTAAGATCACATGAAATGCAAAATTTAATATTGCAAAATATAGTATTTCACAAAAAATTCATTCCATTGTGGTCAAAAGCGCACAAAGAGATACGCCAAAGAAGACAGCGATATGGCTCATGTGATCCAGTCTGAGGTTGAGCTTGCCCAGCTCGATGGCACTGATGTTA
>JASLEL010000432.1 GCA_030151145.1 Aquirhabdus sp.
GCAAACCACGTGTCACTCAAGGAAGTACTGGCCTTTATGGCAGCCCATCGACAGACCCTGATCACGTTAATCCTCTGCCAGACCTTCGCTGCGATGGTCTCGTATAGTCTGAATGCTTGGGCACCCAGCGTGTTTATCCGTCAATATGGCTGGAGCGCCGCCCAGACTGGTCATGCCTATGGCCTTGTCATCATTATCAGCGGTGTCTGCGGTGTGCTTGTGGGGGGTCTGCTGGGTGATGTGCTGGTGGCCCGAGGCATCCTCAATGGCCGACTTCAGATCATGCGGGGCGGCATGCTGGCGGCATTACCGCTGGCGACCATCGCTTTTCGCGGAGATGATCCCGGGCTGATGTTGATCCTGCTCGGCGGTCTGACGTTCTGCATTACGCTGGTGATCGGTAGCGGGCCTTCAGCTTTACAGGAGTTGCTACCGAACCGCATGCGGGGGACGGTCAATGCGCTGGCTGTGCTTGTAGTCAATCTGATTGGACTGGGTTTAGGACCGACGGCCATCGCGCTCATGACCGACCATGTCTATGCTGATCCACACCGCGTGGGCTCTGCACTTGCGCTCGGTCTACCCTGCATGGCGATGATGGCAATACTCTGTGCCAGCCTGGGCCTGATGCCCTATACCCGGAGCCGCAAGGCGCATTTGCCACTGCTCACAATCGACTCAGGCAGCACCCGACCATGACGCTACTGTATCTGATCCGCCATGGGCATGTATCTGTGCAAGACCCCGATCATCCAGATCCCGAGTTGGACGCGCTTGGCTTGCATCAAGCGCAAGATCTCGCCGCAAGACTGTCTAGTCAATGCGCTCCCCTACCCATCCTCAGCAGCCCCCTACGCCGCTGTCAGCAGACTGCTGCTGCACTGGCTGATCAATGGTCGATGCCCGTGATGGTCGATGCGCGTCTGACCGAAGTGCCCTCCCCCATGCCACCCTCGTCTGCACGCAGTGCGTGGCTGCATGACATGCTGACAGGGACGTGGTCTGACATGGCCAGACGGGGTGATCAACTGGAGCCGGGCTATGCGACTCGACTCATGGAATGGCAGACTCGATTGCTGGACGTGATTGATGACACTCAGACGGACAGCCTGTTGTGCACTCATTTCTTTGCTGTGAACTGGCTAAATGCCGTAGCACAGGGTAATGATCAGGTTGCCATTGCTTTGCCTGACCATGCCTCGATCACGCTGTTTAGACGTCAAGGGCATCAATTGATCTTGCTGTGTGCAGAGAATGACATCACAACGAATATTCGCTAAAACATATCCTTAAAAGAGCAAACTTCTCCCGCTGCACCGCATCACCGTTGAAGAAAAAAATGCAGTGAAAGGATTACCGTGCTGGATTCCATTAAACCATATCGGACATATGAGGAAAACAAAAAGGCCGGAAGCATTTAATATCAATGCGTTCCGGCCTTATCTAGGACACCCTTGGACATCCTAGGATCGCTACTAAAAATTAGCAGCTATAGTACATTTCAAACTCAACGGGGTGAGTTGTGGTGTTCAGACGACGGACGTCTTCCATCTTCAGCTCGATGTAGGCATCCAGCATTTCTTGGGTGAACACGCCGCCTTTCAGCAGGAAGTCATGATCAGCTTGCAGGGCTTCCAGCGCCATTTCCAGCGAGTGAGCCACGGTTGGGATCAATGCTTCTTCTTCTGGTGGCAGATCGTACAGGTTCTTGTCTGCAGCAGCACCTGGGTGGATCTTGTTCTGGATACCATCGATACCAGCCATCAGCAGCGCTGCGAAAGCCAGGTATGGGTTAGCTGCTGGATCCGGGAAACGGGCTTCGATACGACGGCCTTTCGGGCTGGATACGTAAGGAATACGGATCGATGCCGAACGGTTACGTGCGGAGTAAGCCAGCATGATCGGTGCTTCGTAGTGAGGAACCAGACGCTTGTAGCTGTTGGTCGCTGGGTTGGTGATTGCGTTCAGCGCGCGAGCGTGCTTGATGATACCACCGATGAAGAACAGTGCAGTTTCAGACAGACCGGCGTATTCGTCACCTGCGAAGGTGTTTTTGCCGTCTTTGCTGATGGACATGTGCACGTGCATACCCGAACCGTTGTCACCAACGATAGGCTTAGGCATGAAAGTCGCGGTTTTGCCATGTTCGTGAGCGACGTTGTGTACGGCGTATTTTAGAACCTGTACTTCGTCAGCTTTGCGAACCAGGGTATTGAAGCTCACACCGATTTCGGATTGGCAGGAAGCCACTTCGTGGTGTTGTACTTCAACGCGGCCTTCGCCCATCATGGCTTCGATGGCTTCACACATCGCAACACGCAGGTCTTGTGCGCTGTCTACTGGAGGAACTGGGAAGTAACCGCCTTTGACACGTGGACGGTGACCGGAGTTGCCACCTTCGTAGTCTTTAGCGGTCGACCAGGCTGCTTCTTCAGCATAGATCGTGTGACGGGCACCGGACATGTCGACGTCGAATTTCACTTCGTCAAATACGAAGAATTCTGGCTCTGGGCCGAAGTAAGCGGTATCACCGATACCGGTCGACTTCAGGTACTCTTCAGCGCGGCGAGCGATGGAGCGTGGGTCACGCTCGTAACCTTGCATGGTCGAAGGCTCGATCACGTCACAAGTCACAACCACAGTCGGTGCAGCAAAGAACGGGTCAAGGAATGCGGTTTCTGCATCAGGCAGCAGGATCATGTCGGAAGCTTCGATGCCTTTCCAGCCAGCAATCGAAGAACCGTCAAACATTTTGCCGTTTACAAAGGTATCTTCATCCACGGTGCTTGCTGGGAAGCTCACATGCTGTTCTTTACCGCGGGTATCGGTAAAGCGAAAATCCACCCACTCTGCTTCGTTTTCTTTAATCAGTTTGAGAACTTTGTTACTCATGCTTGCGATGCTCCAGCGCTATAAAAAACAATATATAAATATCAGAATAAGAACCGCATCGTCATGGTGCCCGTCATCGTTCAACCGTACAGCAAGCCACCAGATCACGCTGATTGCGCTATATACGGATACCAGATGATGAGTACAGCCGACGAATTTTTCCCTAAGACGGTTTGTCGCCCCTAAGCGATAACGCTTGGTCACGCCGACTCACGTCAGCGCACGCTCATCCCATGATGATGCAGACTCTTATGGCGCCTAACTTTAAGCAAAGGACATACCAAAAATCTGAACTGCATCAGCTTATCGTCTCCACCCCCACCAAACGAAGGCTGGACTTGGGCTGTAAGTATACCTGAAGCATCTCATCCGTAAATCGAAAAAAATTATCTAAAAAAGAAATATTCAATATCGCACCAATATAATGCAAACAATTGCACAACTTTAAAACAATGCACTACTTTGGTTCACATTGATATTAAAACACGCGCCTTTTTTAAATCCACAAAAAACAAGGGCCGCAATAAGCGGCCCCGGCACAACATCACAGTCAACAACACATGACGATCACTTGTTATAGCGTGCCGACATTTTTTCCAGCGAAATCGGGTTGATCTTGCTGGCGTTGCCGGCAGTACCGAAGGCTTCGTAGCGGTCGATACAGACATCACGCATCGCCTTCACAGTCTCAGCAAAGTATTTGCGTGGATCAAATTCGGCTGGATGAGCCGCCATGAAACGACGGATCGAACCGGTCGAGGCCAGACGCAGGTCGGTATCGATGTTGACTTTGCGCACGCCGTATTTGATCGCTTCGACGATCTGCTCGACTGGTACGCCATAGGTCTCTTTGATGTCACCACCGTGGTCGTTGATGATCTTCAGCCAGTCTTGTGGGACTGAGCTTGAACCGTGCATCACGAGATGGGTATTCGGGATACGGGCGTGGATTTCTTTGATGCGGTCAATCGCCAGAATATCGCCTGTCGGTGGACGGGTGAATTTGTACGCGCCATGGCTGGTGCCGATAGCGATCGCCAGCGCGTCGACGTTGGTATCTGCCACGAACTGAGCCGCTTCTTCGACCGAGGTCAGGAGCTGTGAATGATCCAGCTCGCCTTCAGCGCCGATGCCGTCTTCTTCACCGGCCATACCAGTCTCAAGACTACCCAGACAGCCGATCTCACCTTCGACCGATACGCCGCAAGCATGTGCCAGCGCAACGACTTCACGGGTGACGCCGACATTGTAGTCGTAATCTTTCGGTGTCTTGCCATCGGTACCCAGCGAGCCGTCCATCATGACCGAGCTAAAGCCGAGCTGGATCGAGCGTTGGCATACGGCAGGGCTTGTACCGTGATCCTGATGCATGACCACCGGAATATGCGGCCACTCTTCGATCGCCGCCAAAATCAAATGACGCAGGAATGGCGCGCCCGCATATTTACGCGCACCGGCACTGGCTTGTACGATGACCGGCGAATTGGTCTTGTCAGCCGCTTCCATGATGGCGCGCATCTGTTCCAGATTATTCACGTTAAACGCAGGAACACCATAATTATGCTCTGCTGCATGATCTAGCAGCTGACGTAACGAAATCAGGGCCATAGTTGCAAACTCTACTTTGAAATAACTTAAATTTTAAATATTCGGCTTTACGCACAGATCTCATGCAGATGCCCGTGGATGGACAATATCCATCTCTCAGCAAGCCCCATACATCCCATGCGAAACAGGCTGGATTCTAACGCACTTACTGCAGGTTTGGGGGCTGTTTTAACGCAAATCCTCAGTTTTGCCATCAGACTGATCCAGCAACTGGAAGATCAGATCCAAGGTCGATCACAACGGTGAGGATCCCGATCAAACCCGCATCGAAAGTATCGGTGCCATCCATCAAAAAGCCCCGCACAAGGCGAGGCTTTGTAGGCATGCTACGCCAGTGTATTTATACAAATACAAACTGTCGTAGCACGCGATCGGCATCAAAGCCGTACAAATTACGACTTGGCTTTCAGGCTGTCAGCAGCTGATTGAGCAGTGTTGGCAGTGGCTTGAGCAACGCTGGCAGCAGCGTCTTTTACGCCAGTGGCAGCAGCATCAGCAGTCTTGGCAGTAGCATCGGCAGCTTTGTCAGCGGCAGCAGCAGTTGCATCAGCAGCTTGACCAGCAGTTGCAGCAACAGCAGAGCCAGCAGCTTGGGTTGCGTCAGCAGCTTTAGCTACACCCGAAGCAGCAGCGTCAGCACCAGCAGCAACGGAGGAAGCAGCAGAATCAGCAGCGTCTTTTGCCTTGTCACATGCAGTCAGTGCAAAAGGCAGGGCCAGAACAACAGCAAACAGTACGGAAGTTTTCATGGATTTATTCCTGTTTAGTTAATCAAAAGCGTTGTTTTCAATAAATAAACTTTTAAAAATACAATCACAACAAATACAGAATTGGCTCAATTCTGGAATTCGACGCAGCATACCACAGCGGTTATGACAAAAAAATTACTATGTAACAAAAAGTATAATTTATGACATCTCACGTCAAGTATGAATGGCTGTATCTCCAGCCATCCATACTCATGCTTTCAGCATCATGCACGCGCCAGCAGAGCCGCAACCGCAGGCAATGTCTTGCCTTCGACAAACTCAAGGAAAGCACCGCCACCGGTTGAAATATAACCGATTTTATTGGCAACGTGATATTTATCAATCGCTGCCAGCGTATCACCACCACCAGCAATCGAAAAACCGGCACTTGCGGCAATCGCTTTAGCCAACGCCTCGGTACCATGACCAAAAGCATCCACTTCAAAAACACCGACTGGACCGTTCCAGAGGATGGTCTTGGCGGCACTGATCAGGGATGCAAAATGTGCGGCAGTCTCTGGACCCACATCCAGAATCATATCGGTATCAGCCACGTCTGCGATACGCTTGGTCACCGGCGTGTTCTTGGCAACGAATTCCATAAAGTCACCCGACAACTCGCTTGCATCAATCACCACCACATCGGTCGGCAGCGGAATGCTCACCTTGGCAGCGATGGCACGGGCTGTGTCGAGCAGATCCGGCTCGTACAGTGATTTACCGACCTTATGGCCTGCCGCAGC
>JASLEL010000089.1 GCA_030151145.1 Aquirhabdus sp.
GCCAGTACTCGGGATAAGGTGCCAGCACGCTGTCCTGCATCTGCTGGCGATACATATCGAGTGCGGTCAGATTGTGTGACCGTGCGGCTTGCTGAGCGGCCTGAAAGTCGCTGTCGGCGGCATGGGCTGTGCTCAGGCACAACCCAAGGCAGGCGCCGATTGCCAGAGATAATAAGGATTTGCGAACCTGAACAGTTCCCAACGAGGAAGACATATCACGCATGATCTGGAGTACTGGCATTACGATTCAACTGGATCGATGGATGGAGCGAAAAATAACCGAAAGTCAGGTCTTGCGTGCAGGGTCTGATCTGATGTCGGTCTATCCTGAACGGTGTTATAGCACGCAAAAATGATGTTTAAGTCTAAAGGGATCGGACAAAAAAGAAAAAGATGGCTTCTGTAAATTTTTCACTGTTTTGGCGCGTTAAAGTCTGACTCGGTCAGAAGTAATCCTTCAGCTGTTCGGCGGCCTTGGACAGGGTACGTCTGGGATGCCAGACCATGCCCAAAGTGCGCTTGAGGGGCGGGCTGGGCAGATGCAGGACGACGAGTTCATCATCAATCAGCGTCTCTGGCAAGACCGACCAGCCGAGACCAATCGAGACCAGCATGCGGATCGAGTCCAGGGGATTGGTGCTCATGTGGGCTTTGGGCACGAGCCCCGCCTGATCGAAGGCAGCCAGTGTGATCTGGCTGGTATAGGTGTGTGCACCGGGCAGGATGGCGGGGTATTGCACGAGGTCCGCCAGATGCAGCGGCTCGGATTGCCCCGCCAGCGGATGAAACGGGGCTACGACGAAGTGCAGCGGGTCTTGCCAGATTTCAGCGTAGTTTAGGCGCGTATCGGGCTCAGGCGGCAGGGTCAGGAAGGCCAGCTCCAGTTCGCCGGTCAGTACGGCCTGATGCGCCTGCTCAGAGTCGACGAAATGCACATCCAGCTCAACCTCGGGAAAGGTCTGGACAAAGCTTTTCAGCACGTCAGGCAGATGATGCAGGCCGATATGGTGGCTGGTACCGATCTTGAGGGGGCCAGCGATGCGATCCTGCGTGTGGCTTAAGGCGTGCTTGATCTCGTCATAGTCGAGCAGCCAGCGTTTGGCACGGGGCAGCAGGGCATGAGCAGCAGGCGTCGGCTGGATACCGCGACCAATGGGTGTAAAGAGCGCGACGCCAAACTCCTCCTCAAGGCCGCGCAGGCGCTTGCTGATCGCCGGTTGGGTCAGGTAGAGCTTCTCGGCGGCACGCGAGACCGAGCCGGTCTGCATGACCGTGACAAAGGCTTGGATGGCGGCGGTATTCATGATGATGGCTCAGGCTAGAGGATTTTAGCTGGAGTGTAATGGATTTTATTCATTCCTAAAAGTTTCTTATATTATAAAAATGATAAATTAGTTTTATTGAATCAATCGCGCTACACTGCATGCCATCAGCCCATGGATATGGGCATTGACCAGATTTTGAATGACGGATAATGCATCTTACGTAAATCCGTCATTTTAAAACCGCTAGCGACCCAAGATAGTGATGAGAGGTAGCCAACATGGCCAAAACACTTTACGACAAACTCTGGGATGACCATCTCGTCAAACAACGTGACGATGGCTCCTGTCTGATCTATATCGATCGTCAACTTCTGCACGAAGTCACCAGTCCGCAAGCCTTTGAAGGCCTGCAACTGGCGCACCGCAAGCCATGGCGTCTGGATGCCAATGTGGCAACACCGGATCATAACGTCCCCACCAGCAAGGCCGAGCGTGCCGCAGGCATCGCCGGGATTCAGGATGAGGTGTCGCGCATTCAGGTGCAGACCCTGGATGATAACTGCAAGAGCTTTGATGTGGTGCAGTTCGACATCAACGACACCCGTCAGGGTATCGTGCATGTGGTTGGACCAGAGCAGGGCCTGACTCTGCCCGGCATGACCGTGGTCTGTGGTGACTCGCATACGGCGACCCATGGTGCCTTTGGTTGTCTGGCGCATGGTATCGGGACGTCCGAAGTCGAGCATGTGCTCGCGACCCAGTGCCTGATCCAGAAGAAATCCAAAAACATGCTGGTGCGTGTCGATGGTGTACTGGGTGAGGGCGTCACGCCCAAAGACGTGGTGCTGGCCATCATCGGCAAGATCGGTACCGCAGGCGGGACTGGGCATGCGATTGAGTTTGGCGGTCAGGTGTTCCGCGACATGTCGATGGAAGGCCGCATGACCGTATGTAATATGGCCATCGAAGGTGGTGCACGCGTCGGTATGGTGGCGGTGGATGACAAGACCATTGCGTACTTTAAAGACAAACCCTTTGCGCCCAAAGGCGATCAATGGGAGCAAGCCGTAATCTACTGGCAGACCCTGCACAGTGATGACGGTGCAGCATTTGACACCGTGGTCGAGCTGGATGGTGCCAGCATTGAGCCACAGGTATCGTGGGGCACCTCGCCGGAGATGGTGATCCCGGTCAGCCAGACGCTGCCGCTGATCGAGTCGACCAATGATCCGGTCAAGCAGGACGGCATGAAGCGCGCCTATCAGTATATGGGGCTGACTCCGGGTCAGGCGCTTGCGGATATTCAGCTTGATCGCGTGTTTATCGGCTCGTGCACCAACTCGCGTATCGAAGACCTGCGTGCCGCTGCGGCGGTGATCAAAGGCCGTAAAGTCGCAGGCAGCATCAAGCAAGCCATGGTGGTACCGGGTTCGGGTCTCGTGAAGCAGCAAGCCGAAGCCGAAGGTCTGCATACGATCTTTACGGCTGCAGGATTTGAGTGGCGTGAGCCGGGTTGCTCGATGTGTCTGGCGATGAATGCCGACAAGCTGCAACCGGGTGAGCACTGTGCCTCGACCAGTAACCGCAACTTTGAAGGCCGTCAGGGCAATGGTGGACGCACGCATCTCGTCAGTCCTGCGATGGCCGCCGCTGCGGCGCTGGCGGGTCATTTTGTTGCTGTTCGTCATTTCTAACTGAATTCGCAGTGATTGCCCGGATGACATCAGGTGTCTGGGTGATCCTGCAATAGATGAGAGTACCTAACGATGAAACCCTATATCGTAGAAACCGGATTGGTCGCGCCGCTTGATCGGGCGAATGTCGATACCGACC
>JASLEL010000109.1 GCA_030151145.1 Aquirhabdus sp.
GTGATCATGGAGACTCCAGAGCGAGAGGCTGTGTGCGGAAGCTGAACGATGGAGCGTCAAGGATAAAGTCTGCGGATGGCGGTGCATAGGTGTGGGAGAAACATCTGGGGCCGTTGCGCGTGATTAAACACAAAAAATAACGTCTCACGAGGATGGAGATGGGAAGTGTGCATTGCGTCACTGATACATAATTTGACACAATTGGCCGCAGATATGAGAGGATGTAGGGCGCGATAGCGCATGCATTTGGCGTTGAATAGGCATTGAATAAGACGCATGGCATCGGTAAAACGTACCGGCATGGCCATGCACATACCGTCCTGAGACGGATCAGATATGGGTCGGAGCGGCAACAGGCAAGTTGCACTGACAATCGAATTGAGACGACATAAAGAGGATGAAGCACGATGAGTCATTTTGGTACGGACGGCATTCGTGGCCGGTTTGGTGTGGACCCGATCACGCCAGAGTTTGCGCTAAAGCTCGGCTATGCCGCAGGTAAAGTGCTGGCAGCAGCAGGACGTGCCGAAGTGATGGTCGGCAAAGACACCCGGCTGTCGGGCTATGTGCTCGAGGCCGCGTTGCAATCGGGTCTGAATGCTGCCGGGGTCAATGTGCGTTTGCTGGGACCCTTGCCGACACCTGCCATTGCCCATTTGACTCGTGCATTTCATGCAGATGCCGGGATTGTGATCTCGGCTTCGCATAATCCGTACTTTGACAATGGTATTAAATTTTTCTCCGGTGAAGGCAAAAAGCTCGATGATGCCGTACAGAATGAAATCAGTGCCATGCTGGATCAGCCGATCGAGATCATGGCACCAGACCAGTTGGGCAAGACCAGCCGGGTGACCGATGCCGCTGGACGCTATATTGAGTTTTGCAAGTCTACCTTTCCCTATAGCCTCAGCCTCAAAGGCATGACGATCGTCATCGATTGCGCCCATGGTGCAGGCTATGTGGTCGCGCCTGCCGTCCTGCGTGAACTCGGCGCGACGGTGATTCCGATTTTCAATACCCCGACCGGGATCAACATCAACGACGGCTGTGGCTCGACCCACCCTGAAGCGCTGCAGAAAGCCGTGATCGAACACGGTGCCGATGTCGGCATGGCACTCGATGGCGATGGCGACCGTATCGTGATGGTCGATCATGAAGGCAAGCTGGTCGATGGCGACAGCATCCTCTATGTACTGGCGACACGCGGAGATAAACCGGCTGCGGGTGTGGTCGGCACGCTGATGAGTAATATGGGCCTTGAGCTGGCCTTGCGCGATCAGGGCGTGGCTTTTAAACGCGCCAATGTCGGTGACCGCTATGTGATGGCGGCGCTGGATGAGGCGGGCTGGCAGTTGGGTGGTGAGGCATCTGGACATATCCTGTGTCTGGACAAGAGCACCACCGGCGATGCGTTGATTGCGGGCCTGCAGGTACTGGCGACGATCATCGAAAAACAGAAATCGCTGGCTGAACTGACCGCCTCCTTAGCCGTGTTTCCACAAGTGCTGGTCAATGTGCGCCTGACCGAGATGCGTGATCCCTTTGGTGATGAGGTGCTGAATGATGCCTTTGATCAGGCCGAAGCATCACTGAAGGGCCGCGGTCGTCTCCTGATCCGTAAATCCGGTACCGAACCGGTGATCCGGGTCATGGTTGAGGGTGAAAATCAAGCACTGGTCACGACGCTGGCCCATGATCTGGCGGATCTGGTCCGGACGCGACTGGGCGACTAATGTGTGCTTGGTCAGCCAAGCATCCGTGATGAAGCAAGCATCTGTGACCCATCATCCACCACATCGGCAATCTCAGTAGAGGCGGATATGACGACCGATTTACAGCCGCTGGCCTATCAGAGCGATTTGACGTCACTGCGTCAGTCCTATGAGAAAGCAACCCTGACGCGCGCAGATCTGGCGGCTGATCCTGTGGTGCAGTTTGATCGCTGGATCACCCATGCCTTGCAAAGTGCGCAGCAAGAGCCCTATGCCATGACGCTCGCGACGGCCAATGCTGCAGGCCGTCCCAGTGCCCGAATCGTGCTGCTGCGTCAGTTCGATGCGCGGGGCTTTGTGTTTTATAGCAATTACGACAGTCATAAAGGTCAGGACCTGACCGAAAACCCCTATGCCGAGCTGTTGTTCTTTTGGGCGTCACTGGAGCAGCAGGTGCGGATCGCAGGTCGTGTCGAGCGGCTGACGATGGGTGAGTCTACGGCTTATTTTCATCAGCGTCCGCACGGCAGTCAGGTGGCGGCCTGTGCCAGTCTGCCGCAGAGCGGTGTGATCGAGAGTCGTGATGCGCTGGAACGGCGTTATCACGATCTGCTGTTGCAGTATCCTGAGGGCAGTACGGTACCTAAGCCGGAGTTCTGGGGCGGCTTTCGGTTGGTCCCGGATCAGTTTGAATTCTGGCAGGGGCGCAGGAGCCGTCTGCATGACCGACTGCAGTATCGCCTGCATCAGGGCAACTGGATCATTGAACGCCTGATGCCCTGATCAGACGTTCGTGACCAGATGGCGCGTCATCAGGCTGCGTTTCTTCCGTTGTTTCAGTGTCCGTCATTCTACTTTTTTGCTGTGAAACCTCATCTCTTCTGCACAGTGTGCAGCCTCTGTGTCGCCTCATTGAGGTGTGCTGTCTTTTTGTGAATAATTGCTTGATTGCTCACGATAATATAGAAGAATAACGCAGCAGATCAGCCTAGACTGTTCTGTAGACGCACGGGGTCTATACAGTGATTCGTGCGGATCTGATCCTCAATGATAAGGAGTCGATGATGTTACGTCAGAAATTACATATCCTGTTTGCTACGGTCGCGTTAGTTGCATTGTCGCTGGTTTCTACCGCTGCTTCTGCCCGCCCGTGGCACGGCGGCTACCACCACGGCCATCACGGCTGGCATGGTGGTCATCACGGTTGGCGTCATCATGGCTGGCACCATGGTCATCGGGGCGGCTGGCACCACCGTCATTACCGCTAAGCGTCATTTTGGCACGGCTTAAGGTATGATCTGCATTTGTCGCAGGCATGCTGGGGTGGTCGTCTATCGCCATGGCGATCATGTGGTCGCCATGGTGTTGCGTTGATTTAGGATACATTTTCACCGCTCTGTCGGGCCGTCGGACAAAAACAGCTTTTATCCGGTCCTGATCCTTTGTCATAATGGACGCTAGTCCAGAATTGGACATAGAATCAGGAGGAGGCGGTATGAAGGGGTTTGGCTTGCGGCAGATGGTGATTGGCATGGTTGTTGCGCTGGGTGCAACCGTGATGGCGACTGAGAGCCAGGCCATGAGTGTCCGGGAGCGCTATCTCCAGCAACACCCGGAAGTCCGCGCCAAAGAAGAAAAGGCTGCCAAAGCCGAAGAAAAAGCCACCAAAGCTTACGCCGCTAAAGAAGCGGTAAAGTCTGAGCACATATCCCATCGTAAACATCATGCGTCTGCGACGACTGCGGAAGCAAAAACACACGCCCATGGCAAACATCATGCCGCGCGGAGCGAGGACGAGCAACCTGCGGTCAAAGCGCATGTACGCGGTCATCAGAAACGTCATGCCGCAGAAGAAACCGAAAGCAAACCTGTCGTAACCGGTAAGCATGGCCGCCATCGCCCTGTAGCACCTGCTGAAGATGCGCCCAAAAAGACCGTTAAGGCGCAAGCAGCCAAGCCTGCA
>JASLEL010000125.1 GCA_030151145.1 Aquirhabdus sp.
GCTGGATGATAGATTGCAAGCGTTGCTTGATGATGACGCCAAATCCATGCTCGCGTCTTTCTGGCAGAGCAAATTGATCCAGAGTTTAACCCCGCTGGCATCGGACCGGGTGCAGGCATTCTGGTGGCCGATGGTGGATGCGCTATTGGCGCTGGATACGGTGCAGGTGCAGGGCACTTTGCTGCGTCTGCTGCCTTTGATTGAGGCGGTCGCACGGCGCAGTGTGTACCTTGTGCTGTTGATCGAGAACCCCAAAGCCCTGCAGAACCTCGTACGCATGGTTGCCGCCAGTCCGTGGATCAGTGAAGAGCTGACGCGCTATCCGGTTCTGCTGGATGAATTTCTCACGGTCGATCTCTATAGCCTGCCGACGCGAGATGACCTGACCGATGCCCTGCGACAGGAGTTGCTCCGCGTTGAGCCTGAGGATATGGAGGCCCAGATGCGGGTGCTCAGGCTATTTAAGAAAAGCCATGTGCTGCGGGTAGCTGCAAGTGACGTCTTGGCGGAGCGTCCGCTGATGAAAGTCAGTGATGCTTTGACCGATATCGCTGAGGTGGTGCTGGATACGGTGCTGCAACTGGCGCTAGTGCCGCTGGTGGAGCGTCATGGCTGGCCCCAGCGCAATGCGCCTGATGCCAATGGCGATACGGTACGGGCGCGTGCCGATGCACCGCTGTTTGCCATGATTGGCTATGGCAAGCTGGGTGGCATCGAGCTGAGCTACAGCTCGGATCTGGATCTGGTCTTCCTGCATGATGTGGATGAGCAGGCGGATACCGATGGTGAGAAGCCGATCAGCGGCTTTCAGTTCTGTGCCAGACTTGCGCAGAAGATCATGACGCTGCTGTCTACCCAGACACTGGATGGCCGCATCTATGAGGTGGATACGCGCCTGCGGCCATCGGGTCAGTCGGGGCTGCTGGTGTCGAGCCTGCATGCATTTGAGCTGTATCAGCAAAAAAGCGCGTGGCTGTGGGAGCATCAGGCGCTATGCCGGGCGCGCAGCGTGGCGGGTGACCGGCAGGTGCGAGCTGGCTTTGATGCCATTCGTCTGCAGGTCTTGACGACGCCACGCGACGAGGCAGTGGTGCGTACCGAGGTGCAGGGCATGCGACAAAAAATGCTGGATCACTTAGGCTCCAGCAAAAGCCAGCAGGAAAACGGGATTTTTCATCTCAAACAGGATACGGGCGGTATCGTCGATATTGAGTTTATGGCACAATACGGCGTGTTGGCCTGGGCGAATGCAGAACCTGCGCTCGCCCACTACTCAGACAATGTACGCATACTGGACGCCTTGGCAACTGCTGGTCGCTTATCCCGCACTGATGCGACTGCCTTGACGGATGCGTACTTACGCGAACGTTTTGAAAGCCACCGTTTGGCCCTTGCAAATCGATCATTGCAGGTGCGCGCCGCGGACTGGCTGGATACCCGCACAACGGTTCGTGCTCTCTGGCAACATCTCATAGGTACTTGAGGATACCGCCGCCCGTGCCCTTCGGCATTGACGATCATGGCGTATTTTTTGGGGCCTAAGCCTGTCGAGTTCTGTCGTGGCAAGCATGATGTCTAGCTGGCCTGAATTCGGCTTTTTTTGAAATTTGTGGTTACTGATGTTCAGGACATCCATGGGGATGTCGCGCTGTTTTGTAATTGAGTGTGGGCAGAGGGGCAGGGGACCGATGGTATGGTCCTTGTGTGCTTGTACCCATGTGTTGATTTGAGAGACTGCTGATTTGGCAGTTGTGCAATGTAATGGAGAGTTGCCATGAGTATGGCTGACCGTGATGGTTTTATCTGGTTTGACGGGAAACTGGTTCCCTGGCGTGAAGCACAGATCCATGTGCTGACCCACACCCTTCACTACGGCATGGGCGTGTTTGAAGGCGTGCGTGCCTACAATACCGGGACTGCAGAGAACCCGAAACCAGCCATCTTTAAGCTGAAAGAACACACCCGCCGTCTGTTTGAATCCGCGCATATCATGAATATGAAGATTCCGTACAGTCAGGATGAGATCAACGCTGCGCACATCAGCGTGATGCGTGAGAACAAACTCAAATCCGCCTATTTCCGTCCGCTGGCATTCTACGGCTCTGAAGCCATGGGTCTGCGTGCGACGGGCCTGAGCGTACGCGTGATCGTCGCGGCGTGGGAATGGCCTGCCTACATGGGTCAGGAGGCACTCGAGCGCGGTATCGTGGTTAAGACCAGCTCGCTGACCCGTCACCATGTCAATATCACCATGACCCGTGCCAAAGCGACCGGCAGCTACAGCAACTCCATGCTGGCCCTGCAGGAAGCACTGGCCGCCGGTGCTGACGAAGCGCTGCTCTTGGATCCGGAAGGCTATGTGGCTGAAGGCTCGGGTGAGAATATCTTCATCGTGCGTGATGGCGTGCTCTATACCCCTGAAGTCACCAGTTGCCTGAACGGTATTACCCGCGCCACCCTGATCAATCTGGCCGAAGACCTCGGCATCAAGGTGATCGAGAAGCGCCTGACGCGTGACGAAGTCTACATCGCGGATGAGGCTTTCTTTACCGGTACTGCTGCTGAAGTCACGCCGATCCGTGAAGTCGATGGCCGTCAGATCGGTGAAGGTCGCCGTGGTCCACTGACGACCCAGTTGCAACAACTGTACTTCGATACCGTCAATGGCAAGAACCCGAAACACATCGACTGGCTGACCTTTATCTAAAAACGGTTATTGACGTCTGAATGTCGTTTTGAATTGAAAAATGATACGGCTTGCTCTCATGGTGAGGGCAAGCCGTTGATTTATGTGCGGCAGGATCGGCCGTGATTGTCAGGAAAGTTCGGTTTGGCAGCAGAAGAACACACGGGATTTGTGGTATGGTGTGGTCATGATTTCCGGGCAGGATATACAGATAGATCACGGATGGATCGCTAGACGAGGATGGGTTAGTCGCAGATGAATATCTGGCACTTAAGTGATGGCAAGGCAGGTCACGTGGCTCAGGCACGTGGCCTTTTTGTCGCGCTGGAGCGTGCTGGTCAGACGATCCATGTGCGGGATATTGCGGTCAAAGATCTGCCTCGTCTGTCTCTATTTGTCTATGCGGTTTCGGGTGGGATGCTCGGGCAGTTACCTGAGTTGCTTGCGGATGCCTTGACCCAGCATGGTGCGCCGGATCTGATCGTTGGCATTGGTCATGCGACGCACTGGACGCTGATCCTGCTTAAGCGTTGCTTTCCTTCGAGCCGGAGTGTGGTCCTGATGCGGCCTTCTTTGCCTTTGGCATGGTTCGACTATGCGCTGATGCCTGCACATGATTTCTCGGTGCCGACGCCGCCCATGCCACCCAAGGTGTTTATTTCCCAAGGCGTGCTCAATCCCCTGCAAAACGAACATCGCCATGTCACGGGACAGCATCTGATTCTCTTGGGCGGTGCGTCCAAGCGCTTTGACTGGTCGGATGCGCTGATGCTGGATCAGTTGCAATCGCTGCTGCAGCGTCTTCTGGCTGATTCCGTCGTGACAGGTATCTGGCTGACCACATCGCGGCGTACACCCAGCCATTTTATTGAGACCTTACGGACCGCATTAGGCATGGAAGCGTCATCACGTGTACACCTGTGTCCGGTGGATGAGACGCCACGCGGCTGGTTGTTTGAGCAATTGCAACTGGCAGAAGTGGTCTGGGTGACACAAGATAGTGGCTCCATGCTGTTTGAGGCGCTCACGGCAGGCTGTCATGTCGGCGTGCTGGCGATGCAGCAGATCAAGACCGATACGGTGACGCAGGCGACCGATGTGCTGCTTGCGACCCGGCGGTTTTTGCCCGTGTCGGCGTATCTGGCTGGAGAGATTTTCGGGCCTGTGGTTCCCGTTGGGGAGGCGGATCGGGCGGCGGCGTGGCTCTTGGCGCGCTTGCACGAAGCCCGGATCAGATGATGAGAGTATATGTGAATAAAACGAATGACCATGGTGATGACCTGCATGGTTCTCACATGGTTTTTTGATATAAATGACCTGATACTAATCCTTTGATATAAAGCAGGTCGGTTTTTGAATCAGTTTGATGCATTTTTGAGGCAGTTATGACGAATCCGAATGGAACATCACAGGCCATGTCTGGCACAGGTGGATTAGGTGCTCAAGAGACCTTGAGTCAGGCGGCCAAAGCGCTGTTGATCCTGATGCCGATATTGATTCTGGGATCACGCGTGTCGTCGGACATTACTGCGTCGATTTCAGCGCTGTTTTTGGCCTATTTTTGGTTTAAGCATCCCGGACACGAGATTCGCCAGCAGGCGTGGTTTAAGGTATTCCTGCTGCTGTGGCTATTTATGCTGATCGGCACCACGCCGTTCTCTGCTGATCCGAAGTATTCGCTTGAGCAGTCGCTGATCGCGATCCGTTGGCCTGCCATGGCACTGGTGCTGAGCTGTGTGGTGTTTCGCTCAGAAGCGCGTCTGCGTTTGTTTGAGAAGACCGCCTTGGTGGTCTTTCTGTTCATCGCGGTGGATTCGATCATCCAGTACATCTTTGGTCGCGATATTCTGGGTCATGTGTCGCCGATTCCGACACGTCTGACTGGACCTTATACCAAGGTGATGCCGGGCAGTTACGGCCTGCGCATTTATCCGATGGCGCTGGTGGCGATGCTGTATGCGGCACGTGATTTACCCAAACCACGCTTTATTGCCCTTGTGATGGCGATGGTGGCGTTCTCGCAGGCGTTTGCTTTCCTGACCGGTGAGCGGATCGTCTTCCTGCTGTTTGGTATGGTCAATGCGGTGTTGATTTTTGCACTGATATTCAAGGAAAAACTCTCCTATCGCTTTATCTTGAGCGCGTTGGGCGGTGCGGTGGCGCTGGTGGTGGCAGGTGCGCTTCTCGCACCCAAGATGTTTGCCCGTACGATCGAGAGTTTCTTTCAGCAGCTCGCCAATTTTCAGAGTAGCTCTTACTATCAGGTGTTCCACACAGCGATTGTGGTCTGGCGCGAGTCGCCGGTGCTTGGCGTCGGGACGCGCTATTTTAATAAAGCCTGTGAGGCATTGCCTTTAGCCATGCATCCCGATGAAGGCTGTGAAGTACATCCTCACAATATTTATCTGGAATGGCTGTCACAAAATGGCATCATTGGCCTGTGTCTGTTTTTACTGTGTTTGTTCATGATTTTCCGCACATTAAAGCGTGGTCTGGCGTTTAAGGCGCAGCCGCTGCAGTCGGCGGTGGTGTTTGTATCCTTGGTGATGGTGTTCTGGCCCTTGACCTCATCCATGAGCATGCAGACCAATAACTATGCCGGTCTGGTCTGGTTGCTGGTAGGTTGGGCGCTGGCCCGTGCCCTGCACAGCGACCGGTCGGCGGCTGTGTCTTCACAATAAGCGAGTGTGGTGTCGATGCTGATCGCAGAGATTTTGCTCAGTCTGATCCTTCTGGTGGCTGTCCTGTATTGGCTGGGGCAGCATACTTTCTGGTTGCCGCCCAAGAGCGCAGCTTGGCCGCGACTGGTGATGCTGCATCAGGTGACGCCGTTACTTGCACCGTCGGGCATGAATATGCCGCCGGATCGCTTTGAGCTGTTATTGCAGTTGCTGGTGCGGCAGGGCAGGCGCTTTGTGACCGTGTCGGAGCTGATGCAGGCATCTGATCATCGCGGCTTGGTGGCGTTGACCTTTGATGATGGTTTTGCGGATAACTATCAGTATGCTTATCCGCTTCTGAAAAAGTATCAGGCACGGGCAACGATTTATCTCGCCCCAGAGATCGCCGAGATCGACAAACTGACGCAAGCGCAGATTCAGGAGATGCAGGCGTCGGGGCTGATCGAGTTTGGCGCGCATAGTGTGCATCATGTCAATCTGAGCCGACTGCCCGATGACGCTGCTCGCGCGGAGATCGTGCAATCCGGTCAGCGAGTGCGTGATCTGGTGGGGACCTGTCAGAGCTTTGCCTATCCCTTTGGCCGTTATGATGCGCGACATGAGGCGATGGTATGCGAGGCGGGCTATACCAGCGCGGTGAGCACTCGCAAGCGGATTGAGCCGGTCTCGGATGCCAACCGTTTCTCGTTGCCGCGTGTCAGTACCCATGGCGAGATGTCGCGTTTGCAGATGAAGATTGCGTTGGCCCGGGGACGTTACCGTTTATGAGTATTGCCTGTAGTGTGTATATCGTTGCGCAGAACAATGCCCAGTGGCTGGAAGCCCTGCTCGACAGCGTGCGTGACTTTAAGGAAGTGCTCATTCTGGATTCGGGCAGTACCGATGAGAGCTATGCCATCGCGGCGCGTTATCCCAATGTGCGGATCCAGCATCAGGACTGGCTCGGCTATGCCGCGCAGAAGGCACGTGCCTTAAGCCTATGCCATGAGGAGTGGGCTTTAAATCTGGACGGCGATGAAGAGCTGTCACCGGAGCTGCGCGACGAGATCCGTGCATGGATTGCATCCGATGGCCGCGAGGGGCCAGGGGACGCGCGTATAGACGGTCTGATCACACCGATCCGTGATTCGTTCATGGGGAAGGTTGCACATCCCTATACCAAG
>JASLEL010000230.1 GCA_030151145.1 Aquirhabdus sp.
CATCGATATGCGCAGTACCATCTGGCTGCCATGGGCTGCCATGGGCTGCAACGCTGTGGCGTGACCTGTATCTACAATCAAGGGGCGGATGAGGCGCTAGCTTGTCAATCGTTCAATCATCCAGTAAATCGCCAGCACGCAAGCGATCATCGATCCCAATCTCAAACCAATCACACGATAAGCCTTCAGATGACGTAGGCTCAGTGCTAACGGCAGAAATAGCACGATACAACTGATCTGGCCCAACTCTATCCCGAGATTGAAGGTCAATAAGGCCAGCAATTTGGCACCGAGATGGATGGGCAGATCTGACAGCGCACTGGCAAATCCGAAGCCATGGAGCAAGCCGAAGCCAAAGGCGATACGGACATGATGCGCGCCCAGCAGTTTAGGATAGAGATTATTGAGCGCTGCAATCGCAATCGAAAAGGCAATCGATGACTCAACCAGTCGAGAGGGCAGGTGAAGCACTTGTAATGCCGCGAGTGATAGCGTGATCGAATGCGCCAGTGTAAATGCGGTGGCGATCCACAGCGTCTTTTTAATGGTCGTCCACGCAGCGTCGACGGGTACCCAAGTGTCATTTCGGCGCAGATAGACCGAAGGCAGCAATAAACACAGGAGAAAGAGCAGATGATCATAACCGGTCAGGATGTGATGAATGCCTTCTTTCAGGTAGCTGAGCATGGATGAGGTTTGGGTGACGGCATTGGACGCAAGCGCAATGGAACCATCAGCCGTGATCCAGCTCTGTGCGGTGCCTGCTGCAAAGGGCTGGGATATATTGATGACCAGACGGTGACCCGCGTCGATATTCTCTAGGACATGGTAGTCCAGATGATCGGGACTCTGACCGTGGCAGGAGATGCGGGTGGTCAGCACCAGATAGGCGAGCCCTGCGATATGGTCGATGGCAAATGGTGAGGCATCCACATCGGTGATGCAGGGGTGCTGGTCCTGCGTCCAGATCATCTCTTGATTGAGCACATCGATGATATCCGCCTGATGCGTGCGGATCGCGCCCCAAGTGATGTGTCGCTCGGCATCCAGCGGAACGGGCGCCACAATCGCCAGATCCCGGATCGCAATACGATATTCTGCCGATGTCGTCTGTGTACGCGCATCCGGATGAATCATCAGATATGCGGTACTGAACTGATGCGCATAGGCGGTACTGCCGAGCAGGAGCAGCCAGAGCATGACCACGTGCCGTATCCCGTAGATGATCTTCCTGTTCATGAATGGTCTGCCTTCAGTGCCAAATGGAGTTGCCGGATCATCTGTGGATATTCAAAGTGATTTTGCTCTACCCAGACGTGAATTTGATTTAAGTCTGTGATGCTCTTTGCTCGGATCGCGGCTTGTGTATAGGCCTGAAAGTCAGCCGTTTCCTTTTGCTTCGCCCAGTTGGTGCGGGCAATCACGAGCGCATCCTGTGATTTATCGTCGCTGAGCAGCGCATAGAGTGCTTGCTCTCGTTGATGTGAGGTATCGCCGCGCAGTTGCCAGAGTTGCATGCGCTCTCCGACCAGTGCGAGATCGGTTTTTGCCTGAGCGGGATCGGTATGCAGCTCACAGGCGGCTAAACGTAGCAGCAGCGCGTCATTATCGCGGTGAGCGGACAAAGCCTGAGAGCACGCTTTCCAGTCTTGATGGGCGATAAGCCAATCGGCCTGAGCCGTCAATGCGGGTGCTTTCGTCAGATCCAGATGCTGAAATACCGTCTGTGCTAATTTGACGTCGTCCGTCCGCTGTGCAATATCCGCCAGAATCAGATAGAGCCACTGACTTTGCTCCTGGGTCAGGCCATTGTTAATGGTCACCAGCGTGGTCAGGACTTGGCGGCTCTGTGCCAGATGCCCCGTCATGTCATCGACCTGCGCAAAGCAGGCCAGACGCAGGACCATCAGTCCGATATCTCTGATGCCATCACAGTTCTGCCGTGATTCGTCAAAATGCCCCTGCACCAGATTGATGGAGGCCAGCATCAGCAGACTGTCGGGTTGATTGGGTGTTTTCTTGAGCAGGGATTGCAAGGAGGCTTTGGCGGTATCAAAGTCGTGTTTGGATTGCTGGATGGTCGCCTGCAGAAAGATCGTCTCGGCAGATTTTTCGGCCAGATAGGGCGTGAGTAAAGCTTCGGCTTGCCCTAATGCGCGCGGATCGCCTTGATTGTAGGCAAAAGACAGCAGCGCATGAATCTTCGGGCTGATCTGATCAAAAGGCGGTTTGTTCTGTGCGTGAATCACGATGCGGTCTTGATAGGTGAGCGCACCCTGCGGTAGCGTATCAATCACTTCAGCATCATCGTGCGGGGTATAGGGTTGTGCGTAGCCGTAGATCGGCAGTAGGCAGGCGAGTATCGCCAGCATGCGCAGCCATCGTTTCATGTGACGTGTCCCCTTTGAGTGAATCTGCCATGACTCGTGTCGCTATTGCTTCTGATATCACAAGATAAAACGCCTGACCGGATGCTGATCCGGTCAGGCGCATGACTTAAGGGAATGACACCGCCTCAGGTGTCGTATCCTCAGGCGAGGTGGCAACAATGGCTGAGATGTCACTCGGCGATGCGGTTTCCGACATGGCATTAGGACCATCGGTATAGGTTCTGACGATCACGATGAAGGCGTCCTCCAGCATCGGCATGGTGACCGGCGTCGATGGCTGAGTCGTCGTCGCTGTAGTGCCATTGTTATTAGACGGTCCACAGGCTGCTAATAGCGCAGCCCCGATCATCAGCGACCCCAGTTGAATGTTCCTGTATCTGGTCATGATAAGCTCCTGACAGTGCGGTTAAGGAGAACCGGGAATCGGGGTATTCAGGTAAGGAAACGCATTGCCAAACTGAGAGGCGGTCTGCAGTGCGCCATCGGTAAAGTGGATGGTTCCCGAGGGGGCATCACTGGCCTTACAGCCGACGGTGCTATTGACCCCCGAGATGGTACAGAGCTTGCCCATCACGACCCGCAATGCGATATCGACGACATCGTCACCTGGACGGCGACCATTCGGAAAGCCCGCATTATCGCCATTAATCACGCCCAGACGATCCTGCTGACCCAGTGCGACAGCGGGGATCGAGGTATTCAGACGCAGCTCTTCGGCGGGTGTGACATTGTTGGGCATGTTCAACCCTGACACGCCAGTCAGGAAGGCGGCGACCAGATCATTGCGCGGGAAGTTGGTCGGTGCTTTGACGCCAGCACTGCCAAAGAGGATTTGCAGGAGCGCTGGCAGCGTTGGATTGGTCACATAGGTGGCAAACTGGCCATCATTCATCGGCTGGCTGGCATTGAATTTATCTTTGTCTTTCAGTCCAATGACCAGTTCGTTGACCAGTGGCATCCCAAGCCGTGAGACCTGAGTCCATGCGCCGCCTTCTTTGGTGGCTGACACGATGTCACTGCCCGGGGTTGGGTTGCGCAGGGCACCCTGCCGCAGGCTGGCAGTGGTCCAGCCGCCGATGATCGGATTACCCGATGCGGTCAGGCAACTGGTCGGTACTTCCATGGCGATGGTGGTGACGTTCTTGTTGGCGAGAGAGTTAATGCCATTACTTTCGGCATTGGGATCAAACTCGGTGGCAGGTGCTTTGATATTGACCAAATCAAAGGTTTGGCCCAGATTGACGGCGAATGAGTCTTGCCGTTGACCGACAAAGACTTTACCTGTGCCACAGCCGGGGAAGTTAATGGCAGAGATGAAATTCTGCGCGTAGGCGGCATAATTCGGGATGGACTTATTGCCGACATTGTCGAATGGCTTCTGAAAGGTACCGAGCGGCGTGCGCGTACCGGTACGACGATTACCCTGTACCATCGTGACGGTATATGACTCTGCAGTGTTTTGGGCGCTGCTGGACGATGCCGTGATTTGTCCGATATTGGACAGCGGCACCGAGACCATCTGTCCA
>JASLEL010000333.1 GCA_030151145.1 Aquirhabdus sp.
GGCGGTTTTCGTTGATCAGCAGGGTCTGGTGCGAAATCCACTCTTGCCAGGCTTGCTTAGACACATGATCGAAGATGTCCTGACCTTTGACACCGGGGAATGGGGCAAACTCAAGCCCTTCCAGTTCAGTCTGGTATTTGCGGCAAAAAACACTACGCATGTGTATGATCTTCCTGAGACGGTGTGGGGCAGGGTAGGCCATCGTCATGGATGACGAGGTTGGCTTACTGCTGCATGGACGGCTATTTTAAACCGTATTGGATAAACCTGCATCAGTGATTGCGGGTTTACAAGTGGATGTGTTTTCATGTGGTTCCCACGGCCATTCGCGGTTAAGATAAATCAATTCATACATCGTCCATCAGGACGACAGACAAGTATAGGCTGAGTGTCATGGATTTACCTCATATCGATCAGAGACTGGATGCACACACGCGCCGCATGCTGGCGGAGCTGATCGCCATCCCGAGTGTCACTTGCACCAATCCCAAACAGGATCAGTCCAATCTGCCCGTGATCGAGCGGCTGGCGAACTGGTTTGGTGACCATGGCTTTACGTGCGAGATCATGCCGGTGGCACAGGGCAAGGCCAATCTGATCGCGGTACTGAATCCGAGCGGTGGTGATCTGTCGGGTGGCCTTGTGCTGGCTGGGCATACCGACACCGTGCCCTATGATGAGGCACTGTGGCAAAGTGATCCCTTTACGCTGACGGAGGCCGATGACAAGCTCTATGGCTTGGGCACGGCTGATATGAAGGGCTTCTTTGCCCTGATCCTGCAAGCGGTGCGTCTGATGGGCAAGACTGCATATAAGGCACCCTTGATCGTGATCGCGACCAGCGATGAAGAGACCTCCATGGCGGGCGCCAAGGCACTGGTACAGGCGGCTAAAGAAACCGGTAACAAACGCGGGCGCTTTGCCGTGATCGGCGAGCCGACCAATCTGAAGCCCGGACGTCTGCATAAGGGTGTGATGCTGGAGCGGATCGTGATCACCGGGCACTCAGGGCACTCCAGCGATCCGGCGCTTGGGCGCAATGCACTGGAAGCCATGAATGAAGTCATGACGCGCTTGCTGGCCTATCGTGATCGGCTCAAAGTCATTCAGCAGCCGATATTTGCTGTGCCATATCCGACCTTGAATCTTGGCTGCATCCATGGTGGTGATAATCCCAACCGCATCTGTGGTCTGTGTGAGCTGCAGTTTGATGTACGTACGCTGCCGGGGATGGAGATGCAGACCATTCGCGATGAGATTCGTGGGCTGGTCGCTGATATTGCCCCGAAATTTGGCGTGCAGGTACTCTATGAGCCCGCCAGCCCCGGTGCGCCGTCCGCCGAGACGCCTGCCGATTCGCCCTTTGTGCAATACATCGAGCAGCTCACGGGCGAGACGGCAGGGGCGCTGGCCTTTGGTACCGAGGCACCGTATTTCCGTCAGATGGGTCTGGATGCCGTGATCTTGGGGCCGGGCAGGATTGAGCAGGCACATCAGCCGGATGAATACATCCCGATGGAGAACATTGCACCGATGGTGGGCTACCTGATGCAACTGATTCAATATTATTGCGTGCTGGGTGAGTCCGCTTAAACGCAGCAAATGCCCGCCTCAGGATTTACAATATGCTGGAACTGCGTCCGATCTGTGAGCACTGCGCCAAGGCGCTGCCGCCTGAGTCAGTCGAGGCGCGCATTTGCACATTTGAATGCACTTTCTGTGCGGACTGCGTGGCACTTTTGGATAATGTCTGCCCGAACTGCGGCGGTGGTTTTGTGCCGCGCCCAATCCGGCCCCGGCATAATTGGAAAAATGATAATGACGCCGTGCATTATCCGCCGTCGCAAGTGCCCAAGCATCGTCCGGTTGATCTGGCTGTTCATGCGCAGTTTGCGGCGACGATTCGCGGGATCTCACCTGAGGATCGCTGAGTGATCCCTGATCCCTTGCGGCCTTGAGTCAACATGTGCCCCAAACACGGGAAAACGCTGCCGGATAGCGGATTTTCCTGCTAATATCGCCTGCTTAGAGGCACCAACATAGTGTCAAGATATCCTGCTATATGGCAGTGTATGAACGGTTTGAGCGGTGGGATGTGATCCTGCCGCGTTTTAAGTACTACAGGGTTTTCCTCATGAACGATGATTTTCTTTCTCCCGATACGATGACGTATAACTACGTGCAATGGTTCCGTAATTCTGCACCGTATATCAACGCGCATCGAGGAAAGACCTTTGTCCTCATGTTTGGCGGTGAAGCGGTCAATCACGACAATTTCCGCAATATCATCCATGACATTGCGCTGCTGCATTCGCTCGGGATTCAACTGATCCTTGTACACGGTGCGCGCCCGCAGATCGATGAGAACCTGATCGAGTATGGCCTTGAGACACCCTTTCACAACGATCTGCGGGTGACGACACGCGAGTCCTTGCGCTGCGTGCTGGATGCGGTGGGCTCGACCCGTCTTGAGATCGAAGCTTTCCTGTCGATGGGGCTGGCCAATTCGCCGATGTTTGGTGCGCGTATCGATGCGGTGTCGGGCAATTTCATCACCGCGCGCCCTTATGGCGTGCGTGATGGCGTGGACTATCAACTGACCGGCGAAGTCCGCTCGGTCGATGTCGAGGCACTGGAGAAGAATCTCGGTAACCGCAGTATCGTTGTGCTGGGTCCAACGGGCTACTCGACTACGGGTGAGGTGTTTAATTTGCTCGCCGAAGAAGTCGCCGTTGAGACGGCCATCGCGATCAAAGCGGACAAGCTGATTTTCCTCGGTGAGCAGGAAGGCATGCAGGACAAAGACCATCGTCTGATGCCTGCCATGATTCCGAACGAAGTGGATCAGTTCCTCCGCAATAAAAAACTCGACAGCGAGATCCTGCGCTATATGCATGGTGCGGCAGAAGCGTGCCGTGGTGGTGTGCGTCGGGTGCATTTGATCTCGTATGCACGGGATGGTGCCTTGCTGCAGGAGCTATTCACCCGCGATGGTTCGGGCACGCTGGTGAGTAACGATTCGTATGAAGAAATCCGCATGGCCGACATCGACGATGTGGTCGGTCTGATTGAGCTCCTGCGGCCGCTCGAAGAAGAGGGCATTCTGGTGCGTCGCTCACGCGAGCGTCTGGAGACTGAGATCGGTCAGTTTGCCGTCATCGAGCGTGACGGCATGATCGTCGCCTGTGCGGCGCTGTATCCGATCCCGAATGCCGCCAATGAGCCACCGTCGGCTGAGATTGCGTGTGTGGCGGTGCATCCGAGCTATCGCAAGTCCAGCCGTGGCGCTGAGCTGATGGATTACCTGGAGACCAAGGCGCATAACAAAGGCATCAAGAATCTCTACGTGCTGACCACACGTACGGCGCTGTGGTTCACCGAGCAGGGCTTTGAGCCTGCCGATGTGGATAGCCTGCCGCAAGCGCGTCAAGCGTTGTATAACTTCCAGCGTAACTCGAAAGTCTTCCTCAAGCGTCTGGATTGATCGCTCACCTGCATCGTCAATACGGCGATGCAGGTCGCGCATACATACAGCACATCTCTCAGATCTCTGCCTAGGCCATCATCTCTGTGTATTTCAACACTGGGATGATGGTATCCGCCTTTAGCACACGACGTTTATTCGCCTTTCATCGGGCACTCATAATTGGTCGGATTAAACTGGCAGCGCACTTTCTTGAGAAAGCTCATCATGGTCTTGTCATAGTAGCCATACCCGGTCATGGCGATCCGCGCCTCGCGCATCATCATGATGTATTCGGGCACATCGTCTGGGCTGACCTCCATCCAGTATTTCTCCGGAATCGCTTTTTCGGTGACCCCGATAAAGTGATAAGCCATCGGGGTCTGCATGGCGACAAATTCACGGAGCAACTGTCCGAGACCCGCAGGGAATTTGCTGCGATGCATCATGACGACGCCCGTGATCTGGACGATCGGGAAGCGAATGATCGCGCCTTTGATCGTGCCATCGGGTGCGGTCATGCCTTTATATAGCTCAAAGGGTTTAAAGATCAGTGCCGGTCCCGCCATGATATCGACCTGACCGTTATTAAATTTACCCGGCAGGGTGGTGAGATCGACGGACACAGGCTGTGCGCCGATCTGTTGGACCATACGTGCCTGTGATTTGTCGTAGTCGAGTACCGCGACTCTTTTGCCGGCAGCTTTGGCCAGCGTATTGATCTTGCGATCATCGACCATGATGTAGGCGGCACCCATCGGGATGATGCCGATGGTTTCGTAGTCCTGATTGACCATGTATTTGGCGGCTTCGGGTTTGGCCAGCAACTGGATGGCTTCGGTCAATTGTGCGTTGGACTGGATGGCACCGATGGCGTCCAGACTGCCGACGAAAGGATTGAATTCTTTGGCGCGTAGATTACTCATTACCACGCCATCGCATTGACCGATTTTAAAGTCTTCGGCTGCGATCTGCTCGTTATTGTAGATGCGGAATTTGACATCCGTGCTGGCTTTGCGTTTAAGCACATCGGATGCGATATCGACATGCATGGTCAGGGGTGCCGTCATGGCGGCATTCAGATTCATCCCCATGTTTTGAGCAATCTGGGAGTATTTGGGCAATTCCTGCAGTGCGCTCATGGCAAAGTCATAGCCTTCGCCCTTGGCGCCCTCTGGAGAGAAGACGCAGACGGTGACTTTGGCGGGGATCTTGTCCCACGTCTTGGGGTCGTCCAGCATTTTCTTGGCGCGCTGGAAGATTTCCGAATATTTCTTTAAATCATCCAGACTGGGGCCACTGGCCCCGAGCGGTTTTTCTGCGCTGCCTTCTGCTGCGGTCGCAAGACTCGGATAGATGAGCGGCGCTAAGCCGATCCATGTGCTGAGCATGATGCGGGTGAGTGCGGGTCTGGTCATATCAATCCTTGATGGTCTGCGCGGCTTGCGGAGGCTTCATTCTATGATTCAGGCGAAATCCGTGGCAAGCCGCTTTTAATCACGGCAAGCACGAACTGATAAAAGGTAGTTGAGCAGGGGATTGGGGGGGATTGATGTTACTTGCGGTTAAGCGAGTCTATGCCGATACATGACATCGGTGCGTAGTACGTATTTTTGTCCGCAGGTGACGGTTGCGCCTTCGTGCAGCTGTCGATGTTCAAACAGTAAAACTTGCCCCAGACGCGGCACGATAACGGCCCGTCGGCTATCGTCAGTTGCGCCGAAGCGCCCGACTTCCCGATAGAAGATGGTTTCTCCGCCGCCAAAGTCTTCGGATAGATAGATCAGCAGCGTCAAAAAACTATAACACCACCGATTGCGCTCATATGAGGCATCATAATGCGGTTTAAAAGTCTGGCCTTGCTCATAGAGATAAAAGCGAAAACGCTCATTCAACCCGGCTAATTGCCAATCATTGATGATGTTGGGGAGCAGCGGCTTGAGCCGTGTAAAGAGCTGGTCTGCAAGTTCTGGGCTGTCATAAATCACACGCTGATTGTTCCGGACTTCGCGAACTTCTTTGAACTGGTTTTTATCAACCGAAATGGTAGCGACTTCGTAGTCGTATTGCTGGCTGAGCTGTATGAAGCTCTGACATTCTTCGTGGGTAAAGACATCGTCGTAGCTCATGATGAGCGGGATGTCGGAGTGGATCTGCCGTTGCGGTGAATGAGGAGATTGCATGGTGTTATTCCTGCTGTCATCGAGTGTGTGATAAGAAATCAAAACGCCTAAACACGATGTACAGCAGGGTCAATACCCGGTTTCAATAGGATTAGTCTGATCCTTGCCCCATTCACTCCACGAGCCGACATAGAGACGATGGTGTGGGAAGCCCGCCAAGGTCATGGCAAAGGCATTATGGCAGGCCGTGACACCGGAGCCGCAGCTATGGATCACAGGCCCGTCACCTGCTTGCGCGGCGAGGGCTGCAAAGCGTGCCTTTAAGTCTGCCATGGGCAGGAAACGTTGCTCGCTATCCAGATTTGCCATAAATGGAAAACTCACCGCACCCGGGATATGACCAAATACGCCGCCGTCTAAAGCATTCGGCTCTCCGGCAAAGCGATTGGCTGGACGGGCATCCGTGATACGTCCGCGAATGCCTTGCTCAGCCAGCGCGCGGACTTCTGCCATGCTGATGATGGCGTGATTATTCAAGGTAAATGGGGCGGCAGAGGGCTGCACGGATTCGACCTCAGTTGCTACCGGATGGCCCGCCTTCACCCATGCCGGATAGCCGCCATTCAAGATCGAGGCATGGTTGATCCCCGCCCAAACATGCAGCATCCACCAGAGACGCGCGGCCATCATGCCGCCTTTGTCATCATAGATGACGATCTGGCTGTCTGGAGTCACACCCCAAGCGTGTAGGCGGGCAATGAAATCTTCAGATGCAGGCAAGGGATGGCGACCGGAGGTGGCTGTGACGGGACTAGAGAGGTCGCGCTCGATATCGACGTATTGCGCAGTCGGGATATGGCCTGCTGCATAGACACGGCGCCCATAGTCGGGATCGAAATCAGGCCCAAAGCCAGAAAAACGACAGTCGAAGACGATGGGCGATGATGTCTCATCCGCTATCGTACTTAAGCGTTGATGTAGCTCATCGACCTGAATCAGCATGAGAAAATCCCAAAAAAAAAGAGGGTGAATCAATCACCCTACTTTAATGCATTTCGCGTCAGGAAAAAATCCTTAACTCTGCAGCAAACTCACATCCGCCACACTGAGGAACAGTGCGCGCAGACGCGTCAGCAGACGCAGACGGTTTAGACGCAGGGCTGGGTCTTCGGCATTGACCATGACGCTTTCAAAGAAGGCATCGATGGGCGTGCGCAGGGCAGCAAGTGCAGACAGTGCCGGGGTGTAGTCGGACTGCGCCAGCAGCGGATGGACGCTAGGCTCAAGCGCTTCTAATGTCTCATACAGAGACTTTTCTGCGGCTTCGGTGAGCAGAGCCGCATCAATCGCACCCGGCGCTACGGTTTCCTTTGCCAAGATATTGGCCACTCGTTTGTTGGCGGCAGCCAAGGCAGTCGCCTCAGGCAGGGCACGGAAATGCTGTACGGCACGGATGCGCTGATCGAAGTCGAGCGGGGAGACGGGCTTGAGTGCCTGTACCGCGAGGATCACATCGACCGGCATGCCTTGGTCTTCGTACATGGCGCGGTAGCGGCTCTCAAGGAACTCCAGCGTATCGCAGATGGCCTTGGCCGGATTCTCAATCTTATCGCCAAAGTTCTGCACGGCACGCTCGACCAGATCGACAAGGCTTAAGCTAAGACGCTTCTCAATCAGGATACGCAGTACAGCGATAGCGAGGCGACGCAGACCGAACGGATCTTTGGTGCCGCTAGGTGGTTGATTGATGCCAAAGATCCCGGTCAGGGTGTCTAGGCGGTCGGCGAGGGCAATGCTGATACCAGCTTTGGTCTCTGGCAGTACGTCGCCTGCGAATTTGGGCAGGTATTGCTCGCGGATGGCTTCCGATACTTCAGTCGGGGCACCCTCGGCGGCGGCATAGTAGCTACCGGCGATGCCTTGCAGCTCGGGGAATTCACCGACCATCTCGGAGGCGAGGTCGCATTTGGAGAGGAGCGCAGCTTGGGTCGCCGCTGCTGCGTCACCACCGATTTCACCCGTGATATAGACGGCGAGCGCCTTGATCCGCTCAGTCTTGTCCCACAGCGTACCGAGTTTGGCTTGGAACACGCGGTTTTGCAGCTTTTCCTGACGCGCGGCCAAGGGCTGCTTTTGGTCTTGTTTAAAGAAGAACTCGGCGTCGGTCAGGCGTGGGCGCACGACTTTCTCGTTCCCCAAGGTGATCTGCGTCGGATCTTTACTTTCAATGTTGGATACGGTGATGAAGTAAGGCTGTAGCTTGCCCGCGGCATCGACCAGACAGAAATACTTCTGGTTGTCCTGCATGGTCGAGATCAGGGCTTCTTGCGGGACGTGCAGGAAACGCTCTTCAAAGGTCGCACGCAGCGCGACAGGCCATTCCACGAGGCTGGTGACTTCGTCACGCAGATCAGCAGGCATCAGGGCTTGGGCGTTGACTTCACCGGCCAGCTTGGCGACTTGAGCGTCGATCTGAGCCTGACGCTCATCAAAGTCCGCCAGCACATAGGCGCTACGCAGGGCGTTCAGGTAGTCGGATGCATGCGACAGGGTAATGGCGCCCGGCGCATGGAAACGGTGACCATAGCTGACATTGCCGGATGCGAAGTCCTGAATGGTCGCCGGGATCACATCGCTGTCTTTCATCAGCACGACCCACTGTACTGGACGCACGAACTCGGTGCGGCTCGCGGCTGAGCGCATGCGCTTGGCAATCGGCAGGGCATTCAGCGACTCTTGGAGCAGGGCAGGCAGGATGGCATCGAGCGATTGACCAGTGACGGTCTTGCGATGGACGAGCCATTCACCTTTATCGGTCTGGATGCGGATGAGGTCAGTGACTTCGACACCGGCACCCTTGGCAAAGCCGACTGCGGCAGGCGTTGGCGTACCGTCGGGCTTAAAGGCACCGGCGACAGCAGGGCCACGGCGCTCTTCGACACGGTCGGGCTGTTGACCGGCGATACCTTCGATCAGGATCGCGAGGCGACGCGGTGCGGCGTAGGCATGGATGGCCTGATAATCGAGATTCGCTGCGCCCAGACGCGTGACGATCTCTGCTTTCAGCGCATCGCGTAGGGTCTTGAGGTTTTTGGGAGGCAGTTCTTCGCAGCCGAGTTCAAAGAGGACGGTATGGCTTTTTATTGTATTTATAGTCATTGGGCGTTCTCCGCGGCTGTAGCTGTTTCTGATTCTTTAGATTGGGCCTCTGCGGCGAGCTTGGCGAGCACTTCATCGCGCAGGGCAGGCTCGGCCATCGGGAAGCCGAGTTTGGCACGCGACTGCACATAGCTTTGGGCAATGGCGCGGGCCAGCTGACGTACGCGCAGGATATAGCGCTGACGCTCGGTCACGGAGATGGCACCACGGGCATCCAAGAGGTTAAAGGTATGCGAGGCCTTGATCACCATCTCATAGGCAGGCAGCGGCAGCTCGACCGCCATAAGGCGGTTGGATTCGCCTTCATAGAAGTCAAATAGCTCAAACAGCTTCTCGACGTTGGCGTATTCGAAATTATAGGTCGATTGCTCGACTTCGTTCTGATGGAACACATCACCATAGGTCACGACGCCAAACTGACCGCGCGTCCAGACCAGATCGTAGACTGAGTCCACGCCTTGCAGATACATCGCGAGACGCTCCAGACCATAGGTGATCTCACCCGTGACCGGATAGCACTCAACACCACCAACCTGCTGGAAGTAGGTGAACTGCGTGACTTCCATGCCGTTCAGCCAGACTTCCCAGCCGAGGCCCCAAGCGCCCAGTGTAGGCGACTCCCAGTTGTCCTCGACGAAGCGGATGTCGTGGGTCAGGGTGTCGATGCCGATGGCTTTGAGTGAGTCGAGGTAGAGCTGCTGGATATTGGCCGGATTGGGCTTGAGCACGACTTGGAATTGATAGTAGTGCTGCAGGCGGTTGGGGTTCTCACCGTAGCGGCCGTCTTTGGGGCGGCGTGAGGGCTGTACGTAGGCGGCGTTCCACGTCTCAGGGCCGAGCGCACGCAGGAAGGTCGCGGTGTGGAAGGTCCCGGCACCCATCTCAAGATCATAGGGCTGGAGGACGACACAGCCTTGCTTGGCCCAGTAGTCCTGCAGGGCGAGGATGAGCTCTTGGAAGGTGAGATTGGAGATGGCGCGGGCTTTGTTAGTCTGACTGGGGACGTTACTCATGGCGGTCCATGCTATAGGGGTGAAAATTGGGGGATAGTATAGTGAATTTGAGGGCGCTTTTCACGGGGAGAATAAGGTCTGATGGGGCGCGTTGGCGGAGCGGCGACTGAGCGGCGATAGAACGATCCATTTACAAACAGAGCAATTTCTGCGCACATAGTGTGAACCAGTATGAATATTTTTTGACTATTGTGTACTTTGTGTAGATTTGGAGCTAATCTTTGACGGCAAACTTGGGGCATTCCTGCCGGCAGACTGGAATCATAGCCGACAGATTTATTTTAATTTTTAGACAACTAAAGCAAGAACACAAATCCATGAAAGAACTCATGCGCACGCTGTTGACTGCAGCAATGATTGCCACCCTGTTGCTGGTTGTGGAGCACATTTTTCATCGAGATGCGCCATTGAATCTGGCCCAGCTGGCACACGAGATGAGTGTGCAGGCGGGACTACCGAAAAAAATAGATTCTGAAACCTTGATCGAGAGTCTGACCGGTGAGGGGGATACGCTGGTCGTGACCTATAAGCTGGTCAATTTTACTCAATTTGAGCTACCGCCTAAACTGGAAGTCTATATGCGGCAGAAGATCAAAGACATGTTTTGTCAAAAATTTATGCAAGAAAAACAGATGCAGACTGCGATGAGCAGACAAAAGATCAAAATGGATTTTAAATTCTACAATGCGGACGACATGATTTTGCAAAGCTTTGTGGTCGATGGTTCTTCCTGTACTGATCCGGCGTCGGTGCAGTTTTAATCAGGATTGGCATCACTATGATTTATGGAGGAAGACATCATGACGAATGAGAACGAGGCATTAGAAGCGCATTATCTTCAATTGCTGGAGCAAATGGCATTGGGGCAAAAAGTCGCCATCATGACCATTTTATTTAATTTCTTTTTTAATGCATTTGTACGGCAGTTGACATTGCCTGATCTTTTGA
>JASLEL010000378.1 GCA_030151145.1 Aquirhabdus sp.
AGCGCCAGTCCCAAGACTGGAAACAGCACAAAAGTCGCTGCCAGCACGGTCAGGTGCAAGCGCCAATGCATCAGACCCGCCAGTGCCGCCTCACGCGACAGCTTGGCCCCATGCAGGAAGAACAGCAGCCCGATGGCGAGATTGGTTAACTGGTTAAACCCGACAGCAACAAAGCCCTGACAAGGCAACAGCGTCGCTAAGCCCACCATGGTCAAGAGCAGCAGGGTAAAATTATCCGGTAAAAAACGCGGTCGCTTCACTTTTTCCACATCCCATAACAAGCCAAACAGACATCAGAATCATAGCAGTTTAAAAATACCAACTGGTACAAATTAACGCAACACAAAAGCCTCCAGCAAAAGAAAAGCCAGTAGATAGACTACTGGCTTCCTTGATGCATGATTTTACTTTACGCCAGATGGCTGCGCAGAATCAAGCCACGCGCATGCCAAATCAACGCGACACGCACGCGCCCCTCGTTCAAGCCCATTCCAGTCGTGGTACGTCAAGCGACTGTCCGGTCAGGCCGTGACTATCGGGTCCCATGAGAAACAGATAGGCCGCCATGATGTCGTCGGGGGTAGGCAGGGTCTCGGGATTTTCTGCCGGATAGGCGCTGGCACGCATATGCGTCCGTGTCGCACCGGGATTGAGACAATTAAAGCGGATTTGCTCATGGGCTTTCATTTCTTCAGCAAAGAGCTGGCTGAGGCCCTCGACCCCCATCTTGGAGATCGCATAGGCTCCCCAGAATGCCCGCACCTTGCGCCCGACACTGCTGGTGGTAAAGATCACCGAGGCATCAGGTGCTTCGGACAGCATGGGCAAGAGCGCCTGTGTCAGGAGAAACGGCGCCCGCAGATTGGTATCCAGCACATCATCCCAGACATGCGGCTCATAGTCCTGCAACGGTGTCAGCTCACCCAGCATGGCCGCGTTGTGCAGCACGCCGTCTAGGCGACCGATTTTCTGCTCGATGGTATGCACGATCGACAGATAATCATCCATCTTGGCAGTCGTCAGATTGATCGGTAGCAGCGCAGGCTGTGGACCACCAATCTGCTCGATCTCATCGTACACGGCTTCCAGTTTGGTCAGTGTCCGCCCCAAGAGCAGGACAGTTGCACCGTGGCGGGCATAGGCGACCGCCGCAGCACGGCCAATGCCATCACCCGCGCCCGTCACCAGAATCACACGTCCAGCCAACAAATCAGTGGCGGGCTTATAGGTCGTTAAATCGATGGGCAAATACATGGGACAATCCTTTTTGTAATGAACTTTGCGCTAGCGCGCAAATCATAAAAACGGCTTAAGCCTCATCCATTATTTAGCCTAGTCCGTATACGGAATTGCGCCTATAGACGCAGTCTAACAATTCGCCCGCGCAGCCTCCACCAGCACATGCAACAGATCGTAAGTATCAATGTCGTCCTGTAGCATTTTGTAGCCTTGATCGGGCCTCAACTACAGACCCAGCAAAGCCTGCAGCTCTGCCGCCTGCTGGATAATGTAGTCCGCCCCCCACTCGGGGAGATCATCGGTATGCTCCGGCGGCAGATAGCCATAAGCCGCAAGGATCGTAGGCATGCCTGCCGCACGTCCGGCATCGATGTCACGCGGATGATCACCGACATAGATGGCCTGATCGGCTGGGATTCCTAAGATCTTGGCGGCGAGGAACATCGGCTCCGGGTCAGGTTTGGTATGCGTCACATCATCTGGGCAGACCAGTACAGCGCAGCGGTCGGTCAGATGGAGTGCCGCAAGTAACAACGTCGACAGGCTGCGCGGTTTATTGGTCACGATACCCCACGGGATCTGGCGCGCTTCCAGTGCCGCAAGCAGCGCCGCCATGCCCGGAAATAGCACCGTATCCACCGCGATATTGGCCGCATAGCGGGTCAGAAAAGCCTGCCGATAGGACAACAGCTGCGGGCTGTCATCCACGAGGTCAGGATATTCCGACAGCGGATACAGCGTGCGGACCATGGCACGCGCACCTTCGGAGACTTTCTCACGGATGATCGCGTCATCCGGTGCCGGACGTCCGGCCTCTAGGCACAGCTCCTTGATGATACGCACAAAATCCGGCGCGGTATCGATCAAGGTACCATCGAGATCAAACAGCACCGCCGCAACCGGCTTGCCACCCAGACTTAAGTGTTCTGCACGAACCGGTACCGTGCTATTCATCGCGCTGCTATCCATGGCGTATCCGTTATAGTCCTTTGGTCGTGTGCATCATGTAGTTGACATCGACATTGGGTGCGAGCCAGTAACGCTGGGTCAGGGGATTAAAATGCAGACCCATCATATGCTCAAGCTTTAGCTCAGCCGCACGCACATAGCTGGCAAGCTCAGACGGGCGGATGAACTTGGCATACTCATGCGTACCACGTGGCAGCATGCGCAGCACATACTCAGCGCCAATGATGGCAAACAGATAGGACTTGGGATTACGATTGATGGTCGAGAAGAATACATGACCGCCGGGTTTGACCAAGGTCATGCAGGCACGCACGATCGACGCCGGGTCCGGCACATGCTCCAGCATCTCCATACAGGTCACGACATCAAACTGCCCAGCCATCTCGACTGCCAGCTCCTCGACCGGGATCTGACGGTATTCGATATTGCTCACGCCTTCCTGCTCGGCATGCAGACGACCGACCGACAGGGGTGCAAGCCCCATATCGATACCGAGCACATCCGCGCCACGGCGCGCCATCGACTCAGCCAAGATCCCGCCGCCACAGCCCACATCCAGCACGCGCAGGCCCGCAAGGCCCGTCTGTGGATTGACATGATCGCTGATCCAGTTCAGGCGCAGGGGATTGATTTGATGCAGCGGACGAAACTCAGAGTCCGGGTCCCACCATTTCGACGCCAATGCCTCAAACTTGGCGATCTCCTGCGCATCGACATTACGGGCAGGTGCGGGATCTGCGGCTTGGGTTTCGGTCTGTAGGGTCTGGGTTTCGGGGCTGGTCACCGTCATGGTCGCTGATCCTGTCATTCTTGGCGCAGTTGGGGGGAATTGAACATATAGACTTTTGAGACGGCAACGCATTCGGCTGCCGCTTGATTCCTCAAGTGTAAAGCAAAATCATCGAAACTAACCATCCGAAGCACGGATTAGACATGCAATTGCATAAAACTTCACAAGCCACTGCACAAAGTCACAGACAAACGACTGAATTCTTTCTATGATTCGCTTAACGTGAGCCATCGCCGCCGCATCTGCCTGTCTCTTATGCCTGCGCCGATCACACTCTATTTTATCTGCCATTGACCAAGGACGTTTAAGGATCATTCATGAGCACTGTGAACACACTCGTTAAAAAAAGCCTGTTTGCCCTGACTACCAGCATCGCCCTGACCGGCATCGCAACTGCCAGCCATGCCGCCGACTATGTCGCAGGCAAAGACTATACCCTGATCGCCAATCCCGCCCCTGTCGAAGTGCCCGGTAAATTCGAAGTCCGCGAGTTCTTCTGGTACGGCTGCCCGCACTGCTTCCGTCTGGACCCCTTCATCGGTACATGGCTCAAAAGCAAACCCGCCGATGTCAATTTCATCCGTACGCCAGCCGCACTGAACCCGACATGGGAACAAAACGCCCGTGGCTTCTATGCTGTAGAACTGCTGGGTCAGCAAAGCGAGAAGCTCCACACCACCCTGTTTAGCGCGATCCACACCGGCAATCAGCGTCTGTTTGATCAAGCCTCTTTGGCAAACTTCTACGCCAGCCAAGGCATCGATGCCAATAAATTCAACGGCCTGTATAACTCATTCGCCGTCTCTGGCAAGATCGCCCAGTCCAAGAAACTCGCGATGCAATTTCAGCTCGAAGGTGTGCCTGCACTGGTCGTAGATGGTAAATACGTCGTGCAAGGTGAAACCGGTGACGCCCTGAAAGTCGTCGACTACCTGCTGGCAAAAGACCGCGCACACAAATAATCCACCCGGATTTGAAACGACAAAAACCGCTCATCTGAGCGGTTTTTTATGACTGCTATCTCACGTAGACATTTATGCTGCCGAATCTATCTCGCAGGCTGCTACCTGCACTGATCAGCCTGACCTTGCCGCTATCGGTATGGGCCGCCTCCCCTGCGCCACCTGATCCGCATGATATCCCCAACTTTGCACAAGTGGATGAGGGTGTCTATCGCGGCGGGCAACCCACGCCTGCAGGCTGGCAGTACCTCAAGCAACTCGGCGTCGTGACCGTGGTCAAGCTGGATCTGGCGAAAGAAGGCTCAGACCGCGAGGCTGAAAGCTTAGGCATGCAAGTGATCGATGCATCAGGACCGCCGTCTGATCTATCGAACTTCTGGTCGGCGCCTGATCGGGCACACTTACAGCTTGCGGTCGCAAGCCTTGCAGGTGCGACACATCCCATCTATGTGCATTGTCTGCATGGGCAGGATCGCACCGGGCTGGTGGTCGCAATGTATCGCGTACAGCATGATGGCTATAGTCCTAAAGCCGCCTATCGCGAGATGCGCGAGCATGGCTTTCATCGGGTCTTTGTGGGCTTGCTGGATGCGTGGCATGATTTCTTAGAAGAAAGAACAAAAATAGCTGACACACCATCATAGAATGCCAGCCTACCTCCTACTGGATGATCTCCCAAGCCTGATGTACTGCCACATCAGACTGCACCTGATACGGCTGCCAGCGACCGGCGGCTCTGATATAGAGCTGCTCTGAGCCGAACTTCTCCTGATGCCCCATGCTCGCCAGATGTGCATAGCGCTGGAGTTCGGCAATGGCCTCCGGATTCGAAGCCACACAGAAAGCCAGCGTGTCCCGGGTGGGAATCACCGCCACAACATCGCCTGTAAACAAGGTGCGGACAGTCACATCCCAGAACTGATCCAGCAGCAAGAAACTGCTCAGCGGGGTATTCTCATGCTTGAGCCGTGCAGTATAGAACTGCCCCTGAGGCTCAACGACCAGATTCAGATTGGCGCGCTTGCCACCCGCCAATACATAGAGATTCTCTTGGGCAATCTGCATCAGTTCGTGCTCCGACAGTCCCGACTGCGTGAGCATCTGCTCAGTGACGAGTTGCCCCTCCTTCTGCACGGATGAAAAAACTATAAATCCGGCGCACAAACCGCCATGCACGATCAGACCGGCTGAGGTCCCTGCTGCCACCTGGACCGGTGAATCCGCGACCCGCTCAATGCTGATGGGCAAATCCGGCATATCCACACGCCACTGCGCCGCAGACTGTACCCGCGCCAGATAAGGGAGGACAAAGCCATCCAGACGCGTCTGCTGACGTTGTAGCGGGGTCAGCACCTCATTGCTGCGATAGGGCAGCCAGCAATGATTACGGCGGACATAGAGCTGATCGGTGATGCTTCTGGAGTCACCGCGCTGGAATATCTGCCGCGCCTTGGCTTGCATCGCCCGGATCGCGGCAGGTTTGGCGATATCACAGAACATCAGGCATCCGCGCTCAGGAATGGCCACCACGGCGCCTCTGGGCACCATGCCATGCATGCTCACATGATTCCAGACGTGATCCAGCAACACCAGCGAAGCTTCAAAATTGCCGTCGAGCTGCATGGTATGGTAGCCATCCACCCTCGGGCCAAATCTCAGTTGACCCGCCCCATAGACAAACTGCTGCAGATTGCGTATCGATATCTCATACTGTGCAACATAATCCGCCATATGCGGCGATATCCTGCTCGCATCCAGCAAACTGAGCGAATCCCCCTTATCCTCGGCATGAAACACGACAAACCCGGCATGGACCTGGTGACAGAGCGGCTCTGCCGTGTGCTCACCCACACGCATCTGCAAATCAAGCCGCTGCAACTGATTAGGATCACTCCAGTCCTTATCGGGTATAACCATACGCAAATACGCCAGCGTATGATCTTGCGTCGAGCCCTGCGCCTGCGGCTTCGCCGTTTGGGGCACTTGCGACATCTGATGTCCAACTGGTGCGGCGGGAGTCTTCTGATGCATGGCGGGTACGGCAGAGGTCTGCGCGCCACTCCTGCGATGACGACGCGCATGCTGCTGGTATGCACGTCGTCGGTCTTTAGCCAGCCGATTGAAATGCCAGAATGAGGCCGCATAGATCAGCACCGTGATCAGCGGCACAGCCAATGTGATGATGCTGCTCACCACCATCACGCTCTGCAGCAGCGGCGAGATCGCTCCTGCATGACCGATCCGCCGATATCCCCAGCCCGCCAGACCCAGACACAGCACCACAGTGACCAACAGCATCAGCAGGAAGTGCTCGGCATGCATCCGCATAATCAGGAAGAGCAAAGCACAAACAGATGCTGCCAATAATGCATACGCACCCTGCTGAATAAACTGTAGCGCGACTTCTTCTTCATCATCAAAGCTCATTGGGCTTGAGTC
>JASLEL010000389.1 GCA_030151145.1 Aquirhabdus sp.
GATCCTTAAGTGGTTGATCAATAACACTGAATCAGCTTAGCAGAAGTGTATGCGCTGTCTATGTGGCTTAAGATGATGAGGGTATTTCGGCTAATGATGTGCCGTGGATGGGTAGGGGATGTGACTGGTGGTGCGATCACCTTTGGGCATGAAAAAACCGCCTGAGAAGGCGGTTTTTTGTATAACGGGCTTTCTGCGAATCAACGCTCAAGCAACGCCAGTTTGTTCGGTTTGCCATCCCATTCGGCGGCATCGGCAGGGCGATCACCGATCTGGGTGATGTTCGGCCAGACGGCAGCCAGTTCGGCATTCAGTTCAAGGAATTTTTCCTGACCCTTCGGCAGTTCATCTTCGGAGAAAATGGCATTGGCCGGGCATTCGGGTTCGCACAGGGCGCAGTCGATGCATTCATCAGGATTGATCACCAGAAAGTTCGGACCTTCGTAGAAACAATCAACAGGGCAAACTTCAACGCAGTCCTGATATTTACATTTAATGCAGTTTTCGGTGACAACAAAGGTCATGGCATCAATACCTTAACAATCAAACTAAAATTCAACAGCAAGCTGGGTACCCTGACTTGGGCGGTAATCCTGGCAGGCTGTCGATGAATAGGCGCTAGTTTAATCGTTTTTATCCTGAGAAACCAATTCCTTTCGGTGAAAAAGGATATCGGTTAAACGCATATGCGGCATCAGGCCACGGGCGGGACAGGCAATTGGACAAAGCGACTGAAGATATCTCGGGGTGGCGTGATGCCATGCTCAACAAGCAGCCGGCCCACACTGCCGCGATGATAGCTGCCATGCGTGATCAGATGCATGAGAATGGCTTCCCGGCTCATCACGCCCTGATTGCCGTCATCGACGAAGGTAAACGTGAGGGCCGTGTTTAAGGTTGGGGTATCCAGTGTCGGCACATAGTCGACAAACCAGGCATCACTCTGAGCCAGAATGTCCTGCAAGTCGCGAAGCTCGGGTGTATCGGTGGTATTGGTGGCCGTATATGGATGGGATATGCCTTGCAGATGGGCCGCGAAGATACGATCAACCACATAGATATGATTCAGGATACGCAGAGCAAGATGAAATGCTTCAGCGGGTAGTGCATGATGTGCCTGCTTGAGTGTGGACAGCAATTCTGCATTAGCCCAGGCTTTATATTGGAACAAAGAACGAAGAATAGTCATGATGCGACACTGATCGGTATTAATATAAATCGATGGAAACCTGAAATCGAGTTGCGCAAGACGGCGGTGCTTTTGTTATGGGCAATCCAAGGGTCAACCGGCATTTATTTCTGATCATTCAGTGTCAAAATATGCGTAAAAACAGGTGTTTTTACGTTTTGATACATAAAATAACCGTTTTGTAACGGTGTGGCTGGCGAGCTAACATTTTCACTGCATAAAAGTGGATAAGTTGCGTCACATCCAGCAATTTTTAGATTTATGATGTGATGGTGGTTCAGTATATTTTGCGCAGACATAATTACACAATTCAATATCGCCATTCCATTTGGAGTTTTGTGATGAACTTGTTTACTACTCGTCGTATCGTTACCAGCGCCGTTCTGGCCCTGGGTCTGAGTCTCCCGCTGTATGCCATGGCTGCCGATGCCGCATCCGCTCCGGCCAGCACACCTGCTGCCCCTGCCAAAGATACCGCTAAAGCTGCGGTACACCATAAAGCTCATGCGGCCAAGCATCATAAAGCCAAAGCCGCGGCCAAAGCTGAGAAAGTCAGCAAAGTCGATGGTGTAAAGCGCACAGTCTTGAAAAATGGCGTGATTCTCAACGACGTTGAGCCAACCGCGCAATCTTCGCAAGGTGGACCGACTTCGACCAAGGCCGATATTCTGATCGGTGGTGTTAGCCGTCATTAATGCGTGACGTCAGGCTTGTGTCATTCTTTCTCCCGAATGATTCGCAAGCTGGACGTGGAAAAAAAGCCGACATCAATGCTGTCGGCTTTTTTTATGCGCAAGGTGATGCGTTATTCACCGTGTAGACGCTTCAATTCATAGAGCATATCCAGCGCTTCACGCGGGGTGAGTTCATCGACGTCGAGCGATGCCAAGAGGTCGAGCACCGGCGCATGCGCCTGCAGGAGTGCATTGGCAGCCATGGCGTCCTGTACGTGATCATCTGTCTCACTGTCCACGACCTCAAACAGGTCATGCTGACCCAGTTGCACCGTTTGCTGCCGCTCAAGCATCCGCAGGCGACTACGGGCCTCTTTGATCACCGGCGCAGGAATACCGGCCAGCTTGGCGACCTGCAGACCGTGGCTCTTGCTGGCGGCACCCAGCTGTACCTGATGCAGCAGGATCAGCTCACCATTGACCTCGCGTGCGGCGACGTGGCGGTTTTCGATGCCTGACTGCTCGCCCAGTTCAGTCAGCTCAAAATAATGCGTGGCAAACAGACACAGGCACTGGATGCGCTTGGCCAGATCCAGCACACAGGCCCACGCCAGAGACAGGCCGTCGTAGGTGCTGGTGCCGCGACCGACTTCATCCATAAGCACCAGCGACTGACTGGTGGCATGATGCAGGATCTGTGCGGTCTCGGTCATCTCGACCATGAAGGTGGATTTGCCACTCGACAGATCATCGGCGGAGCCAATTCGGGTAAAGATGCGGTCGATCGGCCCCAGCACTGCGCGACTGGCGGGCACATAGCTGCCGGAATAGGCGAGCAGGGCGATCAGTGCGGTCTGGCGCATATAGGTGGATTTACCGCCCATATTGGGGCCGGTGATGAGGATCAGACGGTTATTCTGGCTTAAGAACACATCGTTGGGCGTGAATCCCGCACGATTGACCGCCTCGACTACAGGATGGCGTCCGGCGGT
>JASLEL010000400.1 GCA_030151145.1 Aquirhabdus sp.
CTGTAGCGGGCTTTTTCTGACTTAAGGTTATCTGTTGAATCAGAACTTCTTGCTGACGCCAACATAGAAACCACGTCGCGCACCAAACTGCGGCGCACCGACCCCAATGCCCGAGCCATCACGGATTTCGTACTGACGATCCAGCAGATTGACGATGCTCAAACGCCCTTCAAACTCACCCGTTGCACTCAGCTTAAAAGCATGCGTTGCACCCAGATTGACCACCACGTAGGACGGCAGATGCATGGTATTGGCAAAGTCACTCCGCAGTCCGCTGCCGTAGAGCGCATCTGCGCTATAGGTGGTATTCAGCCATTTGTAGGACATACCGGCAGAGGCACTGAGCATCTGATCATGATCCAGATGTACATCATGTTGATTGATATAGGCCAGCTCATCGGCATCAAACAGGTACTGGCTGCTGACGATATCTTTACCCAGAGCGGTTGAGCGTGCCAGATTGGCATAGGCCGAAAAATTCTGGTCATGATAATTAGCCGTCAGCTCCGCGCCATAGACCTTGCCTTGCGCATAATTAAACGGCGTAAACAGCAGTGCCGAACCAAACTGCCCTTCATCCAGAAGATTAGTCACACGCTTATAGTACGTATCAAGACCCACCGTCAGCTTGGGCGTGATCTGATGGCTGATGCCAAGGTCGAAGTAGTCGGACTTTTCCGGTTTGACCGCATCATTCAGCGTTCCGGGCGGGGCACTGGTGGTGCCTTGCGATGCAGTAATGGTATTCCCCGTGATCAGCTCGGTCGGCGGCGGTGTGAAGTAGCGCGCATAGCCCGCATGTACCGTGGTCTGCGGGGTCAACTGATAGACTGCTCCCAGACGTGGGCTGAGCTGACTGCCTGAAGTAAACGCCTGCACATGGTCAAAGCGCGCACCATAATTGATGGTGAGCTTGTCCAATGCCTTCCACTCATCCTGCAGATAGAGACCTTCCAGCAGGGCCGTCTTGCTGTTTTGAGTGGCATAGCTGGTCGGCACATCTGTGGTCTGCGCACCGGATCCGTCTGCGGGGAAAGTCAGCACATTGCTGTTGTTATCCAGCCGCTCGGCGCTGAAGAACCCGCCGAGGCGTATCGTATGCTGATCATTCAGCTTATAGCTGCCATCCGCTTGCAGACCATTGGCCCAGCCGCTGCGCGCAATCGTGGATGCCACACCGGTATAGATCAGATCACCGGCATTGTCGGGATAAAAATGCACATCGGTATAGCGCGAGAACGCAGATACCTGATAGTTAAACGCATCTCCAATCGCACTCTGGAAAGACAACACGCCATATTGCGTGGTCTCACGCTGCCGCTCATCCAGCAAATCAGACGGATAATTGCTCACCCAGGCCAGATTAAAGCTGGGAGCGATATCCGGGCTATTCGGAATCTGGAATTTGCTGTTGGTACTGCCCAAGATCAGACTCACACGCGATACATCACCCAGTAAATACGTGAAATAACCAAAGCCTTTGAACTGATTGGTCGTGTCATGAATCGGATCTTTGGATGAGGTGGGATTTTCAATCCCGAGATGGCTGGTCAGATATGAGCCACTCAGAAAATAACTTAAATCGCCTTTGCTGCCGGTCGCGCTGGCACCGACCTCATTGGTGCCATAGCTGCCCGTGGTGTAGCTGAGACTGCCAGATGGATCTACCCGACCCGCTTTGGTCACGATATCGACCACCCCTGCGGTACGATAACCGTACTGCGCCGGTAAAGCCCCAGTCAGGAGATTGATGCTATGGATAAAGCTCGGGTCCAGCGTCTGACCAAATCCTGCGATGCTCTCAGGCAGGATGACACCATTGATGCGGTATTGCAGATCACCATGATCGCCCCGCACATGCAACTGACCATAGGAATCCTGCGCCACACCAGGAGCCTGCAGTAGCACTTGATTGAGCGGTGTATTCTCCCCTTGCGGCATCGCCGCGATGTCTTTATCCGTGATGCGATAGCTGCTGCCACCGGTATCGGTTGAGATGCCATTGCGGGCGATATCCAAGCGATGGGCCTGCACGACGACGCGCGCAACGGGAGCAGATGTATCCTGCGCCGGATTCACAGGCGTTGATGAATCTCCTCCTGCAACAACTGCGGACTGCCCAGCAGAACCACTATCCGCGGTCACATCTGCATGCGCGGATACCACACACCCCATCAGCATGGCGATAGACAATGACAAGGGATGCAGCGAATACGATCCGGCAGGCGACTGATACTTTTTCATCATGAAATCCGTTAAAGAGAAAATCGATGCAACTCGAAGGGGGTTTGCAAGACAGTACATCAGAGCGCACAGTGCGCTGACATACCAAACAAAGCACCGACACAAGATATGTTATAATATAACACAAATCAACCCTCATACCGCCCGCCAGATGATCTTTTGTCCGTCAAGCGACACATCTGTGGTCATGAGGCTTTTGGATGGATAAAAGTTGAGCTGAATTTGTATGTCGAATTGCTGAAACTTTGCTGAAACTCTAATGACCACGTGAATCTTTATTACGCATAAAACCAAACAGCCCTCAAAAGAGGGCTGTTC
>JASLEL010000101.1 GCA_030151145.1 Aquirhabdus sp.
CATTGCCGTCGATCCGGCTGTGGCGCAGTTGTTTGTGACCGACACCACACGCGGCTATATCTATTCTTATGCGATCACCAGTGGCGGTGTACTCGGGACCATTCCCCTGATGACCAACACCATGCCCGTGGGCAGCGCACCGGTTGCCATCGCGATTGATTCGACCGGTCAGTATGCCTATGTCGCTAACGCAGTCAGTGGCAATAACAGCATCAATGAATATCTGGTCAGCAGCACCGGGGTCTTGTCACCCGTCGATAACAGCAACTATCTGGCTCCGGTCAGTACCACCGCACTGAACGCCGCGACACCGGACGCCATCGTCACTGACCCGAAAGGCCAGTACGTGTATGTCCTGACCAACAACAACACCATCACCACATACCAGATCGGTACGAATGGCGCCCTGTCTGCGACCAACGCGTCCATCTCGATCGAAGGTGCATCGAGTCTGGCGATCGATCCAAACGGACTCTATCTGTATGTCGCTGCGGCCTCGGGGGTATACCAGTACGCGATCACCAGCACCGGCGCACTGAGCGGTGCCATCGCATCGGCGGCACTGACCGGGACAGCCCCGTTTGCCATCGGTGTCGATCCGACCGATCAGAATGTCTTTGTCACCAACAGTGCCAGCGGCAGCGCAGCCCACTATACCATCGGCACCGGTGGCGTCCTGACTGCGCAAACCGCGATCACCATGTCGGTGTTGTCGCTGCCAGCCATGGCGATTTCAAATCATCTATAACACCACCGACCGTATCCCATCTGGATACGGTCGTTTTCTTTTTGCCATTTGAGACGGATTTACCATGCGTACATCTTTGACTTTGACGCTCCTTGCAGGCATGACCCTGCTCGCCGGTTGCGGCGGCAGTGACAGCAATAATCTCGGTACGCTGCAGGCCCCCATCATCAGCGGTACCGTTGCCGCCGCGACTGGCCCGATCACCGGCGCTATGGGCGGCACGGTCACCCTGAAAGACTCGACTGGTCCGGCACGGACCGTGACCGCCACCCTCGACAGTCAGGGGCACTATTCCTTTACGCTGGATCAGGTCGAGGGCATGGCGGCCCCCTTCATGCTGGAAGCCAGCTATCAGGTGGGCGGTGTCACCTACACCCTGCACTCATCCGTGACCACGCAGGACTATGCCACGGGCAATGTGATCGTCGATATCAATCCGCTGACGGACCTCGTCATCGGCAATATTGTCGCCAACAGCCCGCAGAGCCAGTTCGTCAATGGCGGTTTCAGCGCCTATCTGACTCAGACCGCCATGCAGAATGGTGTACAGGCACTGACTCCTCTGCTGCAAAACCTGATCAACCAGCTCGGCGTGAGCAATGCAGACTTCCTGCATCAATCCTTCACAGCCAATGGCACAGGCGTAGATGCCCTGATCAATGCGGTCTATATCAATATCGACCAGATCGCCAAAAACGAAGTCATCACCAATGCACTGACGGGCGACACCATCAGCGGTACCTTGAGCGGACCACCCACCACCCTGCTGGCCAATACCGCGATTGCCAACGGCGGCAGTCTGGCGGATCTGCAAGCGATCACCGCACAGCTCAACAGCCTGACCAGCACCTACGCCAGCTTCCCCTCGGCAAGCGCTGCGGGTCTGCAGGCTTATTTCGACCAGTCGAATTTCCTGCATAGTGGCAGCAGCTTGTCCAGCTACCTGAGCAATCTGATCGGCAATACCAACAGCCAGATCGCCAATAGCGGCTTCGCTTACACCAATATCGTCTTAAGTCCAGTGCCGTCCTACGTCAGCCTGCCCGCCGGTGCCACCACCAGCTATCTGGTCAGCTATACCGCGCTGCAGAATGCCGCACCGCAAGGCCGCGAAAGCGTCGTCATGTATAAGAACAGCGCCGGTCAATGGCTGATTCTGGGCAATCAGCAAAAAGCCCGCGTCAATGTCACCGCATTTGGCGGAGAAAATAACGGCAATCCGCCATGCACGGGGCTTAAACTTCAGGTCGAGGATGCCGGACTCTACACGGATGGCAATGGCAATCCCGTCCCTGTCGCCTACGCACTGGTCGCAGGCCCGGGACTCAGCCCCAGCGTCATGCTCTATCAGGCGGGCGGCACCCAAGGCACCATCAATGGCAATAGCAATGCCCTGACGCTGGCCGCAGGCACCACAGACTCGAATGGCAATACCACCTACACCTATAACGGTACGGCGACCGCACCCGCCGCCGTCGGCACCTGCTACCCGAATGTCTACACCATGACGGATACGCAGATCGGCACCATCGGCTCATCCAGCCTGCCGCTGGTCTACACCGTCACCCTGTATGGTGCCGCCAATCAGACTCTGGCGACTTATAACGTGCCGGTCATGGCCCAGCCGCTAAACTCGACCCAACTCGCGACGGGGCTATTCCCAACGGCGATCAGCTCAACCGTCGGCGTACAATCCTTCATCACCGCAGGGACCAGTACAACCATCCTCTGGACTCCGCCTGCCTACATCGCCGATCCGACGGATACGGTCGGGCTGATCCCGAATGAGCTGGTGCTGTGGTCAACGGCCGCAGGTACATCAGGCACCGCCAATACCACCCTATCCCGCTTCGGCATTCCAGCGGGTCTGGCGGAGGTCTCCATCACACCGAAAGCCAATCCCACCGCCACCACCGGTAACTACGCGATCAGCTATATCGATCCGGCCTTCCGTAAATACTGGAGCAGTGCAGCAGGCTTCTAAGCCTGTCCCTGTAAGCCCCTTTCAAGAAGAAAGCCCCTCCAAGCGAGGGGCTTTTTTTGAGGGATGCTGAATGATTCATACTGAGCCTGTCATACATCACAAGGTGTGCCAGAGATTAAAACCCATACGGCCAATCAGTCCGATCAAGAGCAGCAGGAACAAGACCCGCACAAAGCCCGCACCATGTCGTAGTGCCAGTTGCGTCCCCGCCACCGCACCGAGCACATTCGCCACCGCCATCGTCAGCGCCAGCCCCCAGATCACATGACCGGTCGGGATAAAGAAGCACAGGGCCGCAGCATTGGTGGCGACATTCACCAGCTTGGCTGCCGCCGAGGCATGCAGGAAATCAAAGGAGAAAAAACGAATAAACACGAAGATCAGAAAACTGCCCGTCCCGGGACCAAACAGGCCGTCATAAAATCCGATCAGACCGCCAGCCAGCGCGCCCCAGACACGCTCGCGCACACCAATCGCCCCGACGCCATGCACAAGGCCAAAGTCTTTCTTGATGAAGGTATAGACGGCCATCACGACCAGCAGCACCAGCACGAGCGGCTGCATCACGACCTTGGGGATCAGCGACACGGCAGCCGCACCGGCAAAGGACATGACAAATGCCGCCGCCATCGCCGGAGCGACCAGTAGCCAAGGCAGACGCACCCGACGGACATAGGATAGCGCGGCAGACAACGTGCCAGAGATCGCCGCCACCTTATTGGTGCCAAACAGGGTCGCTGGCAGCGCATTGGGCAACTGATTAAACAGCGCCGGAATCTGGATCAGCCCGCCACCACCGACCACGGCATCAATCAATCCGGCCGCAAAGGCAAAAGACGCCAATAAGGCGTAATCAAGGAGGGACATAGATTAAAAAAATAAAGACCGGAGAAAGGAGGAACAGACAGCAGCAGCTTACCACAACTCCCCTTCACGCCACTCGGCCGACAGCACGGCAGTACAGTCAACATCAGGCGATGCAGGCAAGCGATGTACCATGACCACATCATCCGGCGTCGAGATCAGCATCGGTCCCCGACGGATCAACAGATCACCTTCCCAGAGCTGCCAGCCCAGCCGCTCATAAAAGTCCGAATCCGCTGGAGACAGGGCCGCCAAGCGATAGCCGCGCTCAGGCTGTGCCACGACGTTGATCAAATGACGTAACAAACCCGACGCAAGGCCACGCCCCTGACAAGCAGGCTCGGTCGCCACATATTCGACAAAAGCGGTTTTAAGCTTGGGACCACCCGCGATGGATAGCGCACGCTCCACCCACAGCGCATGCGACACGATCGGCGCATGCAGGGCATCTACAGGAGAGCCATCCACAGGGACCGCACGACCGATCACATGCCAGGCATCCTTCAGATAGCCGTAGTCACACCAGACATCCTCGCCATAGGCACGGGTACAGAGCGCCCGGATCGCCTGACGATCAGAGACCAGTACATGACGCGCAGAAATAGTCTGAAACTCAAGACGAAAATCAGTCACAGGCATTGCCGTCTGCAAAGCGGGGGGAAACCAGTCATTCATCCTTGGCCCATTGTTTTCGTTCGTCACGCACCATGCCACCGCACATGCAGGGCATTGACTCATGGCATCAAGCAAGAATCGCGGCAGTCCATCGCCCGCACCTTGCTCAAGGCTTTTTCATATCCAAGCTTATATGTATGTTCAGGGCTTAGAGCACCTTCATACAATGATCCAGCGCCAGCTCATAATACGCCAGCCCCTGCGCTGCTGCATCACGGGCCTTCTCCTGCTGCACGGGATCATGGTCGCAGAGTTTTTTGATCAACTCCATCGCCTCATGCGGATGGGCATCATCATACTGAGCATGCGCACGCAACCAGGCAACGGTACGGGTATTGACCTTGACGCCGACCTGATCGGCGTAGTTGGAGATGCCGGAGAAGACCTTGATGGTCCAGTCACCGGTCGCCCACTCTATCGCAAGGTTGGTCGCAGCCAGTCCGACCGCAAGAGATCCGTAAGTATTGACGTTCCAGAGAAAGTGATTGACCGCATTCATGGCAGGGGGTGGCGTATGCGCATCCAACACAGAGGCCGGCACACCAAAGCCCTCCGCCCAGTCACGATACCAGAACAGATGACGCTCTTCGGTCTTGATATTGCGGATCAGCCAGTTACGGGCATCGACCACACCGGGCTCATGAAAATGGATGGCCTTGGCCAGATTCAGGGACATATACGAGGGGAAATGCGCGACCAGCGGATAGAAGTTCAGCAGTGCAAACTGAAAACCCTCGCGACTGAGCGAACCATCAGCCATGGCCTGAAAAAACGGATGCTGCGCCACTGCATCTTTAGCGGGGGTCAACGCCTCCCAGAAATCTGCGGCCCAGCCGGTATGCGGCGTCAGCTGCAATACTCTGGAATACGATGTTTGCCCATCATGTGAAGTCATACTACTCATACCATCGACTCCCTTACCTTCGAGACACGATTCATTATTATCCGGATTGTTATATTCAGTTCAGTTTAATTCAGGTTGCAACACCCAGATACCCCCGCTTGCGCGCGCAAGATGACCCAGTCAGCCGGAAGCCCGTCGATCACGACAAGCGGATCACGGGCAGACCATCAGGTACACCACGACGTTAACTTGAATACAGACAGATCGTCACTCATGACGCGCAAAGCAGAGATAAGCCTTCACAGGCAGTGTCAGTGATTGACGCGTCTTCATCGTCAAAGAATCGGCATCATCGCAGGCAGGTACTCCGCTCTTTTAGATTTCAGATTCGGCCTCTCGTCTGCATGAATGCACAAATCCAATCTATCCTTGTTCAAATCACGACCAGATTGTTGCACAGCATATACAATTTGATCTTAGTGCGGTTACATAATTTAGGCAAGTGCTAAATGACGACCGTTCAGATAAATGGTAAATCGGATCTCAGCGGCTTTTTGTGTACTAGCAACACATTGATTCATATTTTATTTACATACAAATCACATCACAAAGCAGCGCCTGTCATTATAAAAAAATCGGCGCATCACTGAGCTCATTTCCTGCTGTCGTCTCCTTAATCTGATAAAACTGTTGCAGCGTTTCACCAACCAACCGGATGCCTAACAGCACGCCACCCACAGGACCCTGCTTGCACCAGTCCTGCTGCAGTTGGCGCACGATCTGTAGACACAGATCGTGCCAGTGACCGTCCGTGACCTGCGCATGAATCCCGCGATCCGCCAGTATCTCGACCCGCTGCTCACAGAGATTAAAGTACAGCAGTACACCGCTATTGAGGGCGGTATCCCACACCCCGAGACTGGCAAACAGATCATGTGCACGCCCCGACGTGCCCTGATGCAGTGCGGTCTTCAGCGGCAAATGTGCTTCGATCACCACGCGGATCTCACCGGCATGCCCCGCCTCTGCCGCCTGCACGGCGGCCTCGATGGCCTGGCGTGCCGTCGGATCAAAGCGCCGTCGCGCCTGTAGCGGCACATAGCGGACCTGCCGAAACCAGCGCGCCCAGTCTGCACGCGCCGCCGCAGCGGGCATGCCCTCAAGCGCGACATGCCGATCCGCCGCCGCCGGGCTCAAGTTGGACTGCAGTAAATCCCTCACCATGATCCCGATGCGCCTCCGCCGCCAAATGATCCACCACCGCCGCGATAGCCACTATCACCGCCAAAGCCACCACCGCGACCACTACTACTCAAGAGGAGATTGAGGAGAGGCCAGATCCCCACCAAGAGAAACAGGAACACAACCCCACCCATCATGAGACTGGCTGCAAGCCCCGCACCGCCCAGCAGTCCCGCACCGATACCAACTGCGCCCAGACCCACCGCACTCAGCATCTGCCCAAACATCATGCGTGCCACTTCACCAATCAGGATCAGCACAATGACCATCAGCACCAGACTGATCGGAATCCCACCCTGTGCCTGTTGATGCGCCTGCTGTGCTGCTTTGGCCTGATCTGCGGCTGCTTTGGCCGTCTCGGGGTCCTGCTTTAAGATCTCGTCAATCCGGTCTAGCCCGGCATTTAAGCCTGCTGCATAGTTGCCGGTCTTAAACTGTGGCGTGATCTGCTCACGGATGATACGGGATGCAATCACATCCGGAATGATGCCCTCCAGCCCATAGCCGGTGAGGATCTGGATCTTGCGATCCTGCACGGCAACGACAATCAACAGGCCATCATCACGGCCCTTCTCGCCCAGTTTCCACGCACTAAATGCCCGTCCGGCATAATCAAAGATCGTCTCACCCTGCGTGGTCTTGACCAGAATGATGCCGATCTGCGCGCGTCCGGCATCATGAATGCTGCGTACCCGACTGCTTAAGGCGGTCAGATCTGCCGCACTTAAAGCACCCGCCTGATCCAGTACGGGGGCATTCAAGGTCGGCAGGGCCAAGACTTGCCCATTACCCTGATCGACGGCAGGGGCTGGGGTACTTTGATCAGACGCGGGACTGGATGTCGGGTTGGCATTGGGAATAGTCGAGGCAGGCAGAGGCACCGCAGTCAGTGGTCTTACAGATCCCAGTGCTTTGGTCTTGGCAACACCCAGAGCCAGTGCAGTATCTGCCGCAGTATCACCCGCCTCCTCTGCGTGAACATGAGGCATCAGCAAGTAACAGAGGACCAGTAGCCAAAGGGCGATCCATGATCGACCACCCGTCTGGATCGGATGACGCGACAGCGCACCGGGCATCATGACTTAAGAACCGCTAAAACTGACAGTCGGCGCTTGGGAAATCTGGCTCTCATTCGCAACGCTAAAGTTCGGCTTGGTATGCATGCCAGTCACTTTGGCCGTCAGATTGGAGGGAAACTGGCGCACGGTCAGATTATAGGACTGTACCGAGTCGATATAGCGTTTACGCGCGACCGCGATACGATTTTCAGTGCCTTCCAGCTGGGCCGACAGATCACGGAAATTCTGGTTGGCTTTCAGATCAGGATAGCTTTCGGTCACCGCCATCAGGCGCGACAGCGAGCCTTGCAGCTGGTTCTGCGCATCGACGAATTTCTGGAAGGCCACCGGATCATTTACCAGCTCCGGTGTCGCCTTGATACCGGCGACCGATGCACGTGCCTGCGTGACTTCATTCAGCACTTTATCTTCATGCGCCGCATAGCCCTTGACGGTGTTGACCAGATTCGGGATCAGATCGGCACGCCGCTGGTACTGGTTCAGCACTTCAGACCAACTGGCCTGTACTGATTCATCCTGCGCCTGCAGGGTGTTATAGCCGCAGCTCGGCAGGGTTGTGACGATCACAGCGGACAACGCCACAGCAGACAAAAAACGACGTGTTTTCATGATTGCACCTACTTGAAGTCAGTCTCACAAAAGCGTAAAACTAAAAGAAAAATACATCATCGCCACAATACCCGAACTACACCTGTGCCTGCGTGTGGAATTGTTACGGATCGTATCGTTTAGCGGCATGATCCCATTCAGATTAATCCACATCAGCACGAGAGGTATGACGGATAATTGGGCGAGCATCGCGTGAAAGTGGTGATTTTCTGTTC